>NZ_JAMNDD010000010.1:0-209801 GCF_051812965.1 Salmonella sp. NW1250
GGTCGTTAGCTCAGTTGGTAGAGCAGTTGACTTTTAATCAATTGGTCGCAGGTTCGAATCCTGCACGACCCACCAATGTAAAAAAGCGCCCTAAAGGCGCTTTTTTGCTATCTGCGATATGTTCGGGTCTTGCCTGATGCGCTGCGCTTATCAGGCCTACAGACAACACCGCACGCGTAGGCCGGATAAGACGTTAATCGCCATCCGGCGCAGACGACACCGCACGCGTAGGCCGGATAAGACGTTAATCGCCATCCGGCACAGACGACACCGCACACGTAGGCCGGATAAGACGTTAGTCGCCATCCGGCACAGACATCATACCGTCAACGCCGCCACCAGTTTCTCCAGTGCTGGCGTTGCCTGCTGCTGGTCATACACAATATACAAATCCGCCGGAATACGTTCCTCTAACGGACGGAACACCACACCCGGCCAGCTCATTTGCGCATAGCCATCAGCCATCAACGTAATCCCGATCCCCATACTGATCATCGCCAACACCGTTTGCGGCTCAACCACTTCCCGAATAATCATTGGCGAAAAGCCTGCCTGTTGGCATACACGTTGTAAAAATTCCCAATCAGAATGTACGGAAGGCAATGTAACAAAATATTCATTGCGCAACGCCGCCAGCGGCACAGAATCTCTGGATGCCAGATCGTGATCTTCCGGAACTGCAACCATGAATGCAGATTCATGCAAACGTATGCTGGTAAAACCGACTGCCGGTTCGATAGCCATACGCCAGATCCCTGCATCAAGTTCCCGACGCTCTAACAACGCCATTTGCATACCTGGAGACTTTTCGCGAAAAAGTACTTCAACATTGGGATTTGCTTTCAAAAAGTGACGCATCGCAGGACGCATTCTTCCCCACAGCGCCGTACCAACCACACCCAGTTCAATGCGCCCCGCTTCACCGCGACCAATCTGCTCCACTCGCGCCAGAGCCTGATTTGCATTGGCTAACAAGCGACGTGACTCCTCCATTAAAACTTTCCCGGCATGGGTTAATGCAACGCTGCGGGAATGACGAATAAACAGCAATGTACCCAGTTGCTGTTCAAGTTCTTTGATATGGATACTCAAGGGAGGTTGTGACATATTTAACCGGGCAGCAGCCCGGCCAAAATGCAATTCTTCTGCAACAGCGAGGAAATAACGTAATAGCTTTAGATCAATACGATGGGCTCGTTCCATCACTATCGCACTCCAGGAATAAGGGATAACGTCTGGAATTTACCATATTACCTAGTAAAAAATAGATTTAACGACAAGATACCCAATATACATAAATACAATAGATAACACCCCGGGTAAAACATTTGGTGCGGGAATAGGTATACGGCATAAAGTAAAAAATGCGCCAATACCAAATCCAATACCGGAGGAGAGAATAATTTCTTTCATACTGTGTCCTTGTTCATAAAAATGGACTGGCGAACATCCTCTCGCCAGTCAAATAAAATTAATGTGATAATGATTTGGTCGACAGTTTTTCTGGATGGTGCTGATATTTAAAGAACAATGCAAAAATAACGGCCAATGCCAGAGCGTAGGCGGCAAAAACCAGCCAGATGGTTTGCCAATCTTTTACACCATCAATAGAAAAATAATCCACGGCCATACCGCTTAAAAGAGACCCAATCCACGCCCCCACGCCGTTAACCATGGTCATAAATAGCCCCTGCGCGCTGGCGCGAATACTTGAGTCCACCTCCTGCTCTACAAATACTGACCCTGAGATGTTGAAGAAATCAAATGCGCAGCCATAAACAATCATCGACAGCAGCAGTAGCACAAAGCCAAACGGGGATGGATCGCCAAAGGCAAAGAAGCCGAAACGCAACGTCCACGCCAGCATACTCATCAGCATTACCGTTTTAATACCAAAGCGTTTAAGGAAGAACGGAATGGTGAGGATAAAGCCCACTTCCGCCATCTGCGAAACTGAAAGCAAGATAGAGGGATACTTCACCACAAAACTATCGGCAAACTCAGGATTACGGGCAAAATCATGCAGGAACGGATTACCGAAGACATTGGTAATTTGCAGCACCGCCCCCAACATCATCGCAAACAAAAAGAAGATTGCCATGCGTGGATTTTTAAACAGAACAAAAGCATCCAGTCCGAGCTTACTGACAAGCGTGGTGTTCGCCTTCTTCTCGGCTACCGGAATTTTCGGTAACGTCAGCGCATACAGGGCCAGCAATAACGATGCGCCAGAAGCGATGTATAATTGCGCACTGCTCAGTTCCAGCCCCATCAGGCTCACCGTCCACATCGCAACAATAAAACCTATTGTGCCGAAAACGCGCACGGGCGGAAATGACGTTACCGGATCCTGACCTGCTTTCGCCAGACAGGAGTACGAAACGCTATTGGATAATGCAATCGTTGGCATATACGCCATCGCATTAACCAACATCACCCAGAACATCGTCTGGGGATCGGTAACGGTGGTGGCGTACAATAACGCCCCCGCGCAAACCAGATGGCAAAGCATGTAGGCTCGCTCAGCGCGCAGCCATTTATCAGCAATGATCCCCATAATGCCCGGCATGATAATCGCTGCCAACCCTTTTGAGCTGTAGACCATACCGACATTCGCGCCGGTAAAATCCAGAGTGTTGATCATGTAAGAGCCCAGGGTAACCAGCCAGCTCCCCCAGATAAAATATTGCAAGAACGACATGACTTTTAAGCGGGACGTAATACCCATTTTTTATTCCTTGCCGTGAGATAAAGCCCCAATACGGGGCCGTAGTCATTGTGTTTAGGCCAGCTTACGTAAAAAGCCGCAAATCAGATTGATAAAGTTCTGCCGGGAAAGTTCAGCCGCCGCCAGCGTTTGCGCATGGGAGAGTTTTACATCGCCCAGCCCTTCCGCCAGATTGGTGATCGCTGAGACGGCAACAACTTTGAGACCACAATGACGTGCGCTAATCACCTCAGGGACAACGGACATTCCGACCACATCGCCGCCAATAATCTGCATCATGCGGATTTCTGCCGCCGTTTCGAAGTTCGGACCCGGATAAGAAACAAATACGCCTTCAGTGAGGGGGAATCCCTCCTCTGCCGCAACGGACTGAAGCATGGCGCGATAATCTGCGTCATAAGCATTAGCCAGCGAGAAGAAGCGATCGCCATAACGATCATCGTTTGGCCCCACCATCGGCGTACCGGGCATCGTATTAATGTGATCGCTAAGCGCAACCAGGCTACCCGGCCCCACTTCCGGACGCAGAGATCCTGCCGCATTGGTGCAGAACAACACTTCACAGCCCAGTAATTTCAACGTGCGAATGGCATCGGTCATCACCGCCATTCCACGCCCTTCATAAAAATGTCCGCGGCCTTTCATACAGGCCACCGGAACACCCGCCAGATGGCCGAGCACCAGTTCACCAGCATGGCCGTGTACGGTGCTGACGGGAAATCCCGGCAATTTCTCGTAAGAAATGGCTACCGCATCTTCGATTTGATCCGCCAGAGCACCCAACCCGGAGCCTAAAATAAACGCGACTCGCGGGGTAAATGCCGGTTTATGTGCATGAATAATATCAATACAATACTCAGGATTATGAGAAAAAAGAGCGTGAGGCATAAGTTTCCTTGTTCTATCGGATTTAATTTGACTCCTTTTTATAACGACCATCGCCCCTTGCTGACCAATACACTTTTCACGTGTCATCAATAGCCATTTAATATCGATAGATTTAGATCGCTTCTGTATTAATACAGAGGGAAAACAGTATTGGTTTTTGCTTGCACTTCATATTAACAATATGCCGCTTTCATATTTATAAATTGCCTCTTTTTAATTAACCCATTAATAATTATCGGCATAGGGAAATATGCTATGAAAAAAATTCTTACTCTGACGCTTTCTTCTTTACTCATTATTCCCGCACTCACCCATGCGGAATTTAAAGGCGGGTTCGCCGATATCGGCCTCCATTACCTCGACTGGACATCAGACACCACGGAAAAAACCAGTAAAAAATCCCATAAAGATGATTTTGGGTACCTGGAACTGGAAGGCGGAGCGAATTTTAGCTGGGGAGAAATGTACGGGTTCTTCGACTGGGAAAATTTTTACAATGGCCGCCACGCTAAACCAGGCAGCGAACAGCGTTACACCTTTAAAAATACCAACCGTATTTATCTGGGCGATACAGGATTAAACCTCTATCTCCATGCCTACGGGACGTACGGTTCACCTCATCGCGCTAATTTCCATGATGACATGTTTCTCTATGGTTTAGGCTATAACTTCACGGGTAACGGTTACTGGTTTAAACCCTTCTTTGCCAAACGTTATACCGATCAGACCTACTACACAGGCGATAATGGTTATGTACTAGGTTGGGTGGCCGGTTATAGCTTCTCGTTGGGTAGTGAGAAATTCAGCGTAACGAACTGGAATGAGTATGAGTTTGACCGCGATGCGTCCTACGCTGCGGGCAATGGCGGGAAAGATGGCATTAATGGCGCAGTAGCGCTGTGGTGGAATGCGACTCCTCACCTGACCGCAGGAGTACAATATCGTTACGCTGATAATAAGTTAGGAGAATCCTTCCTGCAGGATGGCATTATTTATTCCATCAAATACCTGTTTTAACACACTGCCCTGTCAAAAATGGCAGGGCAAGACCGCACCTCACACACGGACAGATAGATATTTATAGCTGATACAGCGGATCTTTCGCCCTCGCGGCGGTTAATTCGCTGGCCTGGGTACGCACCACGTCCCATAACGCCTGCGCCGCCGTGGAGAGCGATCGGTTTTTTCGCCGCGCCAGCATGAGCTGCCTTTCAACTACGGGCGTCAGCCGTTTAACCTGTAAGTGGCTGCCCTGCGGGAGCGGTAACGCCAGCGCGGGCAGCACGCTGATGCCGATTCCCGCTTCCACCATTGGAAACAGCGTGGCCGGGTGACCAATCTCCTGCACGATATCCGCCTCAATAGCAAAATGGGCCAGCGCCGCATCAATCAGCGGTCGACTGCCGGAAGCATAATCCTGTAAGACCAGCGAGGCCTGTTTAAGATCCTGCCAGCTCACCCATTCCTGATGCGCCAGCGGATGATCCTGGCGACACAACAGTAAAAAAGGCTCTGATAAGATGGCTTCACACTGTAAATCCACCGCTGCGCCGGGATCGATAACGATGCCAAAATCCACTTCTCCCTGGCGGATGCTCTCCAGCACCCACTGCTGCGGACGATCGTGCAATACAAAATCAATAGCGGGATAAAGCGAATTACTTTGGGCAATGCATTGCGGAATAAGATGCGCAGAAATGGTTTGGCTCGCGGCAACGCGCACGGTGCCGGTTAATTGTGTCCCTACTCTGCCTGCATCGCGCAGTATGCTGTTCAGTTCATCAAGCACCCGCTCCAGACGCGTCGCCAGTTGTTGCCCCGCCTCGGTCAGCACCACCTCACGCGTGGTGCGATCCAGCAGTCTGACGCCGGTTTGCCGCTCCAGCTCTTTTACGCTATGACTGACCGCAGACTGGCTCAGTCCAATCCTGTCTCCTGCCCGACTGAAACTTTTGGCCTGGGCGACGGTAATAAAAATACGCAGTTGACGTAGTGAATAGTTCATCGACTAGATTCATATATAGATGCAATAAATCAATTTTATTTCTCAAAGCGAAAAACGCAAAATAGCTGCACCGACTTTCAGGAGTTTTTATGAAACTTTTTCGAATCCTTGACCCTTTCACGCTGACACTTATCACCGTGGTACTACTGGCCTCTTTTTTCCCGGCGGAAGGCAGCTTTGTGCCTGTCGTTGAAGGCATTACGACAGCGGCCATCGCTCTGCTGTTTTTTATGCATGGCGCGAAGCTTTCACGTGAAGCGATCATCGCTGGCGGCAGCCACTGGCCGTTGCATCTTTGGGTCATGTGCAGCACTTTTGTGCTCTTTCCTGTCCTCGGCGTACTGTTTGCCTGGTGGGCGCCTGTCAATGTCGACCCTATGCTCTACAGCGGCTTTCTGTATCTGTGCATTTTGCCCGCCACCGTGCAGTCGGCGATTGCATTTACTTCACTCGCGGGCGGTAACGTCGCGGCCGCGGTGTGCTCAGCGTCTGCGTCCAGTCTGCTGGGCATTTTCCTGTCGCCGCTGCTGGTCGGTCTGGTAATGAATATTCATGGCGCGCAGGGCAGTCTGGAAGAGGTGGGCAAAATTATGCTGCAACTGCTGCTACCTTTTGTGCTGGGACACCTGTCTCGCCCGTGGATCGGCAACTGGGTCGCGCGCAACAAAAAGTGGATCGCGAAAACAGATCAGACCTCTATTTTGCTGGTGGTCTACTCGGCGTTCAGCGAAGCGGTGGTCAACGGCATCTGGCACAAAGTCGGCTGGGGATCGCTGCTGTTTATCGTCGTGGTCAGCCTCATACTGTTGGCGATCGTCATCGCCATTAACGTCTTTGTCGCCCGTAAATGCGGCTTCAATAAAGCCGACGAAATCACTATTGTTTTCTGCGGTTCGAAAAAAAGCCTGGCCAACGGGATCCCGATGGCCAATATTCTGTTTCCGACGTCAGTGCTGGGTATGATGGTATTACCGCTGATGATCTTCCACCAGATCCAACTGATGGTCTGCGCAGGGCTGGCGCGGCGCTACAAACGCCAGACCGAGAAGTTACAGGCGCAGCAGGAAAGCCGCGCCGCGAAAGCTTAAAGCGGGCGTTTCAGGGGCTGCACCAGTTGCGTCAGCCCCTCGGTTTTAATCAGCAGCGTGATTTGCATCAATTCCCCCAGTTTACCCGCCGGAAATTGATCTTTACGGGCAAACCACAGCAAATACTCTTCCGGAAGGTCGATCAATCGACGTCCCTGATATTTGCCGAACGGCATCACGGTGTTGGCGATTTCAACCAGCTGCTCTTTTTCCATCTCAGGCACCCAGTAAGCGGATCATTTCCGCTTCATCAATCACGGTAATACCCAGTTCCTGCGCTTTGGCAAGTTTGGAACCCGCGGCTTCACCGGCAATCACCAGATCGGTTTTCTTCGATACGCTGCCTGCCACTTTCGCGCCCAGCGCCACTAAACGCGCTTTAGCGTCATCGCGGGACATCTGGCTCAGGCTACCGGTTAGTACCACGGTTTTACCGGCAAACGGGCTATCGATCTCTTGCACATTAATGACTACCGGCGCGGGCCAGTGAACCCCTTCCGCCAGTAGCTGCCCAATCACGTCACGATTACTCTCTTCGGCAAAAAAGTTAAAGACGTGCGTAGCGACCACAATCCCCACGTCAGGTACTTTCTGCAACTCGTCAATGGTGGCGGCCTGTAGCGCCTCCAGCGTGCCGAAATAAGCCGCCAGCCCCGCCGCCGTCGCTTCACCCACTTCACGGATGCCCAGCGCATAGAGAAAACGCGCAAAGGTCGTCGCTTTGGCTTTTTCCAGCGCGTTTACAACATTTTGCGCGGACTTTGGCCCCATTCGGTCCAGGCCGGTCAGTTTACCCGCCGTCAGACGGAACAGATCCGCTGGCGTATGGACATACTCCCTTTCCACCAGTTGGTCGATGATCTTATCGCCCATCCCGTCTACATCCATTGCCCGGCGCGACACAAAATGTTTCAACGACTCTTTACGCTGCGCGCCGCAAATCAGCCCGCCGGTACAACGGGTAACGGCTTCGCCTTCGACGCGCTCTACGTCCGATCCGCACACCGGACAGTGCGTTGGAAACACAATCGGACGCGTCTCTTCAGGGCGTTCGGACAGAACCACGTTGACCACCTGAGGGATCACATCGCCTGCCCGACGGATAACCACCTTATCGCCAATACGCAAGCCAAGCCGCTCAATTTCATCGGCATTATGCAACGTGGCATTGCTGACCAGCACACCAGCCACCTGAACCGGTTCCAGACGCGCCACCGGCGTAATCGCCCCGGTACGCCCTACCTGAAACTCAACGTCGCGCACAAAAGTCATCTGCTCCTGAGCAGGAAATTTAAACGCCACCGCCCAGCGCGGCGCGCGGGCCACAAAGCCCAGCTGTTCCTGCAAAGCCAGCGAGTTGACCTTAATCACCACGCCGTCGATATCAAAACCGAGCGTGGGGCGATCTTTTTCGACGTTGCGATAAAAATCCAGTACCGCCTGGGGAGAATCGCACAGCGTCACGCGATCGCTGACCGGTAACCCCCACGCTTTAAATTGCAGCAAACGTCCCAGATGCGTATCCGGCAACTCGCCGCCTTCCAGAATACCGACGCCGTAGCAGAAAAATGTTAGCGGTCGCTTCGCCGTAATACGCGGATCGAGCTGACGCAGCGAGCCCGCCGCCGCGTTACGCGGGTTAGCAAACACTTTGCCGCCAGTGCGGCGCGCGTCTTCATTGATCTTTTCAAACCCGGCCTGCGGTAAAAATACCTCTCCGCGAACTTCAAGACGCGCCGGAATGTTATCGCCGTGCAGCTTTAACGGAATGGCGCGAATCGTGCGCACGTTTGAAGTAATATCTTCACCAGTGGTGCCGTCGCCACGCGTCGCAGCGCTCACCAGCACGCCGTTTTCATACAGAATGCTGACCGCCAGGCCATCCAGTTTTAGCTCGCAGCACCAGATGACATTTTCCGTGCTTTTTAGACGATCCTGCACTCGCTTGTTAAACGCCAGGAAGCTTTCTTCATCAAATACGTTATCGAGCGACAGCATCGGTACTTCATGGCGAATCTGGTTGAATGCCGTCAGCGGTGCCGCGCCAACGCGCTGCGTGGGCGAATCCGGCGTGATAAGGTCCGGACGTTGCGCCTCCAGCTCTCGCAGTTCCCGCATCAGGCGGTCATATTCGGCGTCGGGAATCTCCGGCGCATCCATCACATGATACAGATATTCATGATGGCGAAGCGTGGTTCGCAGTTCTGTCAGTTGTTGTTCGATTGGTTCCATATCACACCATCAATGATAAAAAACCCCCGACAGGCGGGGGTTACGTTAAAAATGTCACACCTGCGTTAACCTCAGGCGTTAGCGTCCATCACCTCGCGGATGCGGTCCTGATATTCGCGCAGTTTCTGCGGCGTCATCATCCGACGCTGGTCATCCAGCACGACGCCGCCGACCTCATCAGCGATATGCTGCGCGGATTGCAGCATCAGCTTGAAGTTCTGCAGCGCATCGCCGTAAGACGGTACCTGCATAAAGATAGTGACGCCAGGCGTAGTGAAGTCCGTCATTTCAGGATCGAACGTTCCCGGATTGACCATATTCGCGAGACTGAACAAGGCCGGGCCGCTGCCGTCCGGGCTCAAATGACGATGGAAAATATTCATATCGCCAAATTTAAAGCCTGACTGCTGAATACTGTTCAGTAACACTTCACCATTAAGCTCGCTGCCATGATGGGCCGCGACGTTCATAATGATGACCGCCTCTTTACGCTGCGGTTTTTCCACAACCGGCGCTTCTTCCACTACCGGTTCCGCCTCAACCACAGGTTCCGCAGGCTGGAAGGTTTGCGCTGATGGCGGCGGCGCGGGCTGCGCAACAGGCTGCGGCGCTTGCGACGGCGGTGCAGGCTGCTGTTGCGGCGGCTGTACCGGCGGCGCAGATGGCTGAACCTGCTGAGGCTGCGGCGCAGGTTGGACCGGTTGCTGAACCGGCTGTTGCATCGGCGCTTGCGGCTGCGGCGGCGCCGCTGGACGCGGTTGCGCAGACGCATAAGGCGGCTGGTACTGGTGTTGCGGCGACTGACGAGGGGCATCATGCTCCTGCGACTGGCCGGGGGCATGATTTACGCGGTGAACACGAACTTCACCCACGCCTTCGTCTTCTTCGACATCGTCGTCATACGAGTCGTCGTCGCGTTTCGATTTCATGCGTTTTAGTGGACGATCGCGGAACATAGAAGATCGTTCTTTACGGCTGGTCCAGAAACCATGTACCAGTAAAGCGATTATGGCGATCGCGCCAACAATGATTAATATCAGACGCAAATCCTGCATCATTATATTCTCTGTTGTTCTAACACCTTGCCACCACGGCAAACATTTACTCACTAAGAGTATTTGCCGATTACGTCAAGTGCAAGTGTACTGTTGGCTTTCGCAGCATAAAGATGAAGGAAAATGTGCTTTTTGCTGTTTTTTCGAACATTTCCGAACTATCCACCGTCTGATAACCGGGTAAGATATCCCACGTTTACCCAGGGCTTTAAGAAAAAGGAGTATGTCCTGAATATGGTTTCATCATCCACAACCGTACCACGTAGCGGCGTCTATTATTTCTCGCAAGGATGGAAGTTAGTCACCCTACCGGGAATCCGCCGCTTTGTTATTTTACCTTTGCTGGTCAACATTGTGCTGATGGGCGGCGCATTTTGGTGGCTGTTTACCCAGCTTGACGCCTGGATACCTTCGTTGATGAGTCATGTGCCGGACTGGCTGCAATGGCTGAGCTATCTGCTGTGGCCGATTGCGGTTATCTCTGTTCTGCTGGTCTTTGGCTATTTTTTCTCTACCCTCGCCAACTGGATCGCCGCGCCGTTTAACGGCCTTTTAGCCGAACAGCTTGAGGCGCGGTTAACCGGCGCAACGCCGCCAGATACCGGCATACTCGGCATCATGAAAGATGTACCGCGCATTATGAAACGTGAATGGCAAAAGCTGGCGTGGTATCTGCCGCGCGCTATCGTGCTGCTGGTTCTCTATTTTATTCCTGGCATTGGCCAAACCATCGCGCCGGTGCTGTGGTTTTTGTTCAGCGCCTGGATGCTGGCGATCCAGTATTGCGACTACCCGTTTGATAACCACAAAGTGCCGTTTAAAACGATGCGCGCCGCGTTGCGCACGCAGAAGGTGGCGAATATGCAATTTGGCGCGCTCACCAGCCTCTTTACGATGATTCCGGTGCTTAACCTGTTCATTATGCCTGTCGCCGTCTGTGGCGCGACGGCAATGTGGGTTGATTGCTGGCGTGCTAAGCACGCGTTATGGAAATAACGTAAAAATGTATAAATAAGAGATGGCTTATGCTGTCTCTTATTCCATACTGATAACCATTATTTCCCATCAGCATATAGATATGCGAAATCCTTACTTCCCCATATCTGGCTGGAAGGTATGCTGGGAAGGTATCCCAATTTCATACAGTTAAGGACAGGCCATGAGTAAGATTTATGAAGATAACTCGCTGACTATCGGTCATACGCCGCTGGTTCGACTGAACCGTATCGGTAATGGACGCATTCTGGCGAAGGTGGAGTCGCGCAACCCGAGCTTCAGCGTCAAGTGCCGTATCGGCGCCAATATGATTTGGGATGCCGAAAAGCGTGGCGTACTGAAACCTGGCGTGGAACTGGTCGAGCCGACCAGCGGCAACACCGGTATTGCGCTGGCGTATGTCGCCGCCGCGCGCGGTTACAAACTCACCCTGACCATGCCGGAAACCATGAGCATTGAACGCCGCAAGCTACTCAAAGCATTAGGCGCGAATCTGGTGCTGACCGAAGGGGCGAAAGGGATGAAAGGCGCTATTCAGAAAGCCGAAGAAATTGTCGCCAGCGATCCGCAAAAATATCTCCTGCTCCAGCAGTTCAGCAACCCTGCCAACCCGGAAATCCATGAAAAAACCACCGGCCCGGAAATCTGGGAAGACACCGATGGTCAGGTGGATGTGTTTATCTCCGGCGTCGGCACTGGCGGTACGTTAACTGGCGTCACGCGTTATATCAAAGGGACGAAGGGTAAAACCGATCTTATCACCGTTGCGGTAGAACCCACTGACTCCCCGGTTATCGCCCAGGCGCTGGCTGGTGAAGAGATCAAACCAGGCCCGCATAAAATTCAGGGCATCGGCGCAGGCTTCATCCCGGGCAACCTGGATCTGAAACTGATTGATAAAGTGGTTGGCATCACCAATGAAGAAGCCATTTCTACCGCGCGCCGTCTGATGGAAGAGGAAGGTATTCTGGCGGGAATTTCTTCCGGCGCCGCGGTTGCTGCAGCGCTTAAGCTGCAGGAAGATGAAAGCTTTACCAATAAGAATATTGTGGTTATCCTACCCTCATCAGGTGAGCGTTATCTGAGCACCGCGTTGTTCGCCGATCTCTTTACTGAGAAAGAACTGCAACAGTGATGCCAGCATGTTAAAAACGCGTAAAAAAGCACCTTTTTGGGTGCTTTTTTGTGGCCTGCTTC
This sequence comes from Salmonella sp. NW1250, assembly GCF_051812965.1. Classification (NCBI taxonomy): domain Bacteria; kingdom Pseudomonadati; phylum Pseudomonadota; class Gammaproteobacteria; order Enterobacterales; family Enterobacteriaceae; genus Salmonella; species Salmonella sp. NW1250. The sequence goes on from NZ_JAMNDD010000010.1 coordinate 12,190, forward strand.
AAACTTTCACCTCACCTGGCATTGATTCACCCTGCCGGAACTGGTATTTAACCAGACTAATTATTTTGATGCGCGAAATTAATCGTTACAGGAAAAGCGTTAGCTGAATCGATTTTATGATTTGGTTCAAATCTTCCTTTCGCGGCATAATGTTTAATGACGAGCGAAACGTCAGCGGCCATAAGTTGCCAGCAACGGATTGCGTAGAACACCTTTTGTGTCGCGTCCCGTTTACGCCGGCGCTAACAATACAGGCTAAAGTTGAGCCGCCAGGCTAGACTTTAGTTCCACAACACTAAACCTATAAGTTGGGGAAATACAATGTTCCAGCAAGAAGTTACCATTACCGCTCCGAACGGTCTGCACACCCGCCCTGCTGCTCAGTTTGTTAAAGAAGCAAAAGGCTTCACTTCTGAGATTACTGTGACTTCCAACGGCAAAAGCGCCAGCGCGAAAAGCCTGTTTAAACTGCAGACTCTGGGCCTGACTCAAGGCACCGTCGTCACCATCTCCGCAGAAGGTGAAGATGAGCAGAAAGCGGTTGAACATCTGGTCAAACTGATGGCGGAACTCGAGTAAGTTTTTTTCCGGGTTCTTTTAAAAATCAGTCACAAGTAAGGTAGGGTTATGATTTCAGGCATTTTAGCATCCCCGGGTATCGCTTTCGGCAAAGCACTGCTGCTGAAAGAAGACGAAATCGTCATTGACCGGAAAAAAATTTCTGCCGACAAGGTTGATCAGGAAGTTGAACGTTTTCTGAGCGGTCGTGCCAAGGCATCTGCGCAACTGGAAGCGATCAAGACAAAAGCTGGTGAAACGTTCGGTGAAGAAAAAGAAGCCATCTTTGAAGGGCATATTATGCTGCTCGAAGATGAGGAGCTGGAGCAGGAAATCATAGCCCTGATTAAAGATAAGCACATGACGGCTGACGCAGCCGCGCATGAAGTTATCGAAGGTCAGGCCACTGCCCTGGAAGAACTGGATGACGAATACCTGAAAGAGCGTGCGGCTGACGTACGTGATATCGGTAAGCGCCTGCTGCGCAACATCCTGGGTCTGGCCATTATCGATCTGAGCGCGATTCAGGAAGAAGTTATCCTGGTTGCCGCTGACCTGACGCCGTCAGAAACCGCACAGTTGAACCTGCAGAAAGTGCTGGGCTTCATCACCGACGCGGGCGGACGCACGTCTCATACCTCCATCATGGCGCGTTCTCTGGAACTGCCAGCGATCGTAGGTACCGGTAGCGTCACCTCTCAGGTGAAAAACGGCGATTATCTGATTCTGGATGCCGTAAACAACCAGGTTTACGTCAACCCGACCAACGATGTTATTGAGCAACTGCGCGCCGTCCAGGAGCAGGTTGCGACCGAGAAAGCGGAACTCGCAAAACTGAAAGATCTGCCGGCAATCACGCTGGATGGACATCAGGTTGAAGTTTGCGCCAACATCGGTACCGTTCGTGACGTTGAAGGCGCTGAGCGTAACGGCGCGGAAGGCGTTGGTCTGTATCGTACTGAATTCCTGTTCATGGATCGCGACGCGCTGCCGACGGAAGAAGAGCAGTTTGCCGCCTATAAAGCGGTCGCTGAAGCGTGCGGCTCGCAGGCGGTTATCGTCCGTACCATGGACATTGGCGGCGACAAAGAGCTGCCGTACATGAACTTCCCGAAAGAAGAGAACCCGTTCCTGGGCTGGCGCGCCGTGCGTATCGCCATGGATCGCAAAGAGATCCTGCGTGACCAGGTTCGCGCGATTCTGCGTGCCTCCGCTTTCGGTAAATTGCGCATTATGTTCCCGATGATCATCTCTGTTGAAGAAGTTCGCGCGCTGCGCAAAGAGATTGAAATCTACAAACAGGAACTGCGTGACGAAGGTAAAGCATTTGACGAAAGCATTGAGATTGGCGTGATGGTGGAAACACCGGCTGCGGCGACAATTGCGCGTCATTTAGCCAAAGAAGTTGATTTCTTTAGTATCGGCACCAATGATTTAACGCAGTACACCCTGGCAGTTGACCGTGGTAATGATATGATTTCACACCTTTACCAGCCAATGTCACCGTCCGTACTGAACTTGATCAAGCAAGTTATTGATGCTTCTCATGCAGAAGGTAAATGGACTGGCATGTGTGGTGAGCTTGCAGGCGACGAACGTGCTACACTTCTGTTGCTGGGGATGGGTCTGGACGAATTCTCTATGAGCGCCATTTCTATCCCGCGCATTAAGAAGATTATCCGTAACACGAACTTCGAAGATGCGAAGGTGTTAGCAGAGCAGGCTCTTGCTCAACCGACAACGGACGAGTTAATGACGCTGGTTAACAAGTTCATTGAAGAAAAAACAATCTGCTAATCCACGAGATGCGGCCCAATTTACTGCTTAGGAGAAGATCATGGGTTTGTTCGATAAACTAAAATCTCTGGTTTCTGATGATAAGAAAGACACCGGAACTATTGAGATTGTTGCCCCGCTCTCTGGCGAGATCGTCAACATCGAAGACGTGCCGGATGTAGTTTTTGCTGAAAAAATCGTTGGTGATGGCATCGCTATCAAACCAACCGGTAACAAAATGGTCGCCCCTGTTGACGGTACCATCGGCAAAATCTTTGAAACCAACCATGCGTTCTCTATCGAATCCGATAGCGGCATTGAGCTGTTCGTTCACTTCGGTATCGACACCGTTGAGCTGAAAGGCGAAGGCTTCAAGCGTATTGCTGAAGAAGGTCAGCGCGTGAAAGTTGGCGATCCGGTCATCGAGTTCGATCTGCCGTTGCTGGAAGAAAAAGCCAAGTCTACCCTGACTCCGGTTGTTATCTCCAACATGGATGAAATCAAAGAACTGATCAAACTGTCCGGTAGCGTGACCGTGGGTGAAACTCCGGTTATCCGCATTAAGAAGTAATTCTTGCCGCAGTGAAGAATGGCGCCTTTGGGCGCCATTTTTTTTGCCTGTACTTGCGCCGCCATCCGGCGGTGGTGCGGCGCACTGCCTGATGGCGCTACGCTTATCAGGCCTACAAGGTTGCGAACATTTCAGCGCCAATCCACGGGTTACAACTGCGAGGTCACCGGGCGAAAGCACTTCTCGCGCATCAGGATCTTCATCCCATCCGGGCCACTCTCCAGCATCCTGCGTTCGGAATCGGACACTTGCAACTCGCACTGATAGCCGCCAGTGATGCCAAACATCGCTCGCGCCACGCAGATATCTTCCAGCGCGTCCAGCCCGCTCGTTTCAAAATGCCCCACGATACGCCCCTGCTGGCGAACCACCAGCCGATAACTCTTCATCGCGCCTCCCCTGCCGGCGGCAGAATTAACTCATCACAGCCACACTGCTGTGTCCAGGTCATCACCTCCAGCACGCGCTGCGCCGCATCTTTTGCCGCGGTCGTCAGTTTTTTCCCCTGCACAATACCGCTGACCAGCTCGGCGCAGAAGAGATCTCCCGTCCCTTTTAACTCCGTCGCCACCCGCGGATGGGCAAAGACCTCTACGACCTGCGCAGTAACGACCGCAACCGTTATGGTCTCCAGAGACTCGCCCGGCGCGCTGGTGATAACCACCCATTTCAACGTATCGGAAAGCAGCGATTGCGCCGCCGCCACCGCCTCTTCCAGCGTGCGGCACGGTTTACCACTCAGCATCTCCAGCTCAAATACGTTCGGCGTTAGCCCCTGCGCCTGCGGCAACAAATGTGTGCGATAAGCCTGCGGAATTTCCGCCTGCACATACATTCCACTGTCGGTATCGCCAATGACCGGATCGACAAGAATACACACCTCCGGATGCGAAGCCCGGATCGCCATTAGCCACTTCGAAAGCAAGACAATTTGGTCTGCGCTGCCCATGTAACCGGTGGTAATCGCTTTTAATTCACGTAGCGCATCGCGCTCATTCAACGCCGTAAGGTAGCCTGCAAACCACTCGGCGGGAATAATGCCGCCATAAAAGGTTTTATAGTGCGGCGTATTGCTGAACAGCACCGTCGGGACCGCCGTCACGCGTAGTCCCTGCGCTTTAATGGCCGGAACAGCGATACTGTTGCCTACGCTGCCGTACACGACCTGTGACTGGACGGCGACGATATCGGTCTGTAACGCCCGATGGTTGTCGTCGAAGAGCACTGACTGAATATCACTCTCTTGTCCCATAAAATTTTCCTCTCGCTGGACAGCAGGCTACCGCCTCATTATCATTGTCATATGCTAAAATTCATTTTGTCATAGGTCAATAATGATCGACGGAAAAACCGCTAACGAAATTTTTGACAGTATCCGTCAACACATTATCGCAGGCACGTTACGGGCGGAGGATTCGCTTCCGCCGGTACGGGAGCTGGCAAGCGAATTAAAGGTGAACCGCAATACCGTCGCAGCGGCGTATAAACGGCTGATAACGGCGGGACTGGCGCAAAGTTTAGGCCGCAATGGGACGGTGATTAAAGGCAGTCCGTCTCCCGTAGCGCTGGAAGGCGGCGATCCACATACGCCTCTGCACGACCTTTCCGGCGGCAATCCCGATCCGCAGCGTCTGCCTGACCTTAACCGTTATTTTGCCCGTCTCAGCCGCACGCCGCATCTCTACGGCGATGCGCCCGTTTCCCCTGAACTACACGCCTGGGCGGCGCGCTGGCTACGGGATGCCACCCCCGTCGCAGGTGAAATTGATATCACCAGCGGAGCTATCGACGCTATCGAAAGACTGCTTTGCGCGCATCTGCTGCCGGGCGACAGCGTCGCGGTGGAAGATCCCTGTTTTTTAAGCAGTATCAATATGCTGCGCTATGCCGGTTTTAGCGCCAGCCCGGTCAGCGTAGATAGCGAAGGAATGCAGCCTGAAAAGCTGGAACAGGCGCTAAATCAGGGCGTGCGGGCAGTGATCTTAACGCCGCGCGCGCACAACCCTACCGGCTGTAGCCTGAGCGCTCGCCGTGCCGCTGCGCTGCAAAATATACTGGCGCGTTACCCTCAGGTAGTGGTCATTATCGACGATCACTTCGCTCTACTTTCTTCGTCGCCCTGGCAGCCGGTTATTGCGCAGACAACGCAACACTGGGCGGTGATACGCTCCGTTTCCAAAGCCCTCGGCCCCGATTTACGTCTTGCTATTGTCGCCAGCGACAGCGCGACCTCGGCAAAACTTCGGCTGCGGCTAAATGCCGGTAGTCAGTGGGTCAGCCATCTGTTACAGGATCTGGTCTACGCCTGCCTGACCGACCCTGAGTATCAGCACAGGCTGGCGCAAACGCGGCTGTTTTACGCCACCCGGCAACAAAAACTGGCCCGCGCCCTACAGCAATATGGCATCGCCATTTCTCCCGGCGACGGCGTGAATGCCTGGCTCCCGCTGGACACCCATAGCCAGGCTACCGCGTTTACGCTGGCAAAATCCGGCTGGCTGGTACGTGAGGGAGAAGCCTTTGGCGTAAGCGCGCCGTCTCACGGTCTACGTATCACGCTGTCGACATTAAATGACAGCGAGATCAACACGCTGGCGGCTGATATCCATCAGGCGCTAAATCGCTAACAGGAGAAAATAACGTGCGAGTTCATTTTGTTGTCCATGAGTCGTTTGAATCCGCTGGCGCTTATCTGAAATGGGCTGAAGATCGCGGTTATACCATTTCATGGTCGCGCGTCTATGCCGGAGAAGCGCTACCGCCCAATGCCGATGAGTTCGATATGCTCGTGGTATTTGGCGGTCCGCAGTCGCCGCGCACCACCCGCGAAGAGTACCCGTACTTTGACTCTCGTGCCGAACAGCACTTAATTAATCAGGCAATTACGGCCCGGCGAATGGTTATCGGCATTTGTCTTGGTTCGCAGCTCATTGGCGAGGCGCTGGGCGCCGCTGTGTGCCAAAGTCCGGAAAAAGAGATTGGTCACTACCCTATTACGCTCACTGAAGCCGGTCTGCGGCATCCGCTTATCGCCCACTTTGGCTCCCCGTTAACCGTCGGCCACTGGCACAACGATATGCCAGGACTCACCGATCAGGCGACCGTGCTGGCTGAAAGTGCCGGCTGTCCACGTCAGATAGTGCAGTACGGCAATTTTGTCTACGGCTTCCAGTGTCATATGGAATTTACCGCTGAGGCGGTTGAAGGATTAATCCAACATTCGCAGCAGGAGCTGGCCGACGCGCAAGGGATGCGTTTTATCCGCTCGGTCGCCGAGATGCGCGCATGGGATTACCAGCAGATGAATGAAAAGCTGTGGCGTTTTCTGGATGAACTCACGCTGGCGCACTCACAGAAATAACCCCACCAGGAGTGCAACTTATTACCCGGCTAACGGTCTGAGGTGCAGTGATTCTCGCATGAAAAAGGATTTTACCATGAAGAAAATTGTCTGCGCCGTCGTTGCGCTCCTGCTGACTCTACCCGCCTGGGCGAAGCTAAACGCCCATGAAGAAGCGCGCATTAACGCCATGCTTAATGCGCTGGCGCAGAAAAAGGATCTGACATTCGTTCGTAACGGTGATGCGCATAACTGCGAGGAAGCCGTATCGCACCTGCGCTTAAAACTGGGTAACACACGCAATCGTATCGACACCGCCGAACAGTTTATCGATAAAGTCGCGTCGTCGTCGTCCATCACCGGAAAGCCCTATATCGTTAAAATTCCCGGTAAAAGCGATGAAAACGCGCAGCCTTATTTACATGCGCTTATTGCGGAAACGGATAAGAATGTTGAGTAAGAAAAAATCATAATGCCAGGCGTGTTACTGTGGTTTTTTAAAGGCGTTATCGCGCTTCTGTTAGCGTTTGCTGTAGGGTTAATCGTTTACTATTATCTGGAAATTCGTCCCATAGCCCAGACCGCATTACAGAGCGCCTCTTTCTGGTTGTCCGAATCGCCGCAGACGCGTTTTTTGCGCCGCGCTGCGGCCAAAATACATCCCAAATCTTATACTGCCAGATTGCTCTATACCCAAGCTGGCGTGGATGGGCATTTCAGGACCGCGATCTGGGTGTTCTGGTTGGACAGCCTGTACCGCGACGACGAGCTGTATGCCATGATGCTGGCGCAAGCGTATTATGGCCGGGATTCGCAGGGTAACGCGGTTTACGGTACGAAAAATGCGGCGTTAACGTTATTTCACGTACCAGTGACAGAGATGGCCTGCCAACAACAAGTACAACTGATTTATATGTTTAAAGCGCCGTCACTTTACCGGCCTGGTTCAGCCAGGCTGGTAGAAAGCAGCAAGCATTACATGACGCTTTGCCAGGAACAAATACAACAATAAAAACAACAGACGAGCTTTTATTATAAAAGACGGCGGTAATGCGCTGGCGCACATAGAAAATCGGCAGGATATTCCCGCTTGTCAAAGGCGGCCGTTGCCTGTGTATATCCCAACCAGCTAAACCTGTTAGCTTAAATCCCTGCCCCCTGGCTGAAATGCTCTTCACCAAACACGCCGGTAGACAAGTAACGGTCGCCGCGATCGCAGATGATCGCCACCACTATCGCGCCGGGCGTGGCTCGTGCGACGCGTAACGCGCCCGCTACCGCGCCGCCGGAACTCACGCCGCAGAAAATGCCTTCACGAACGGCCAGTTCACGCATGGTGTTTTCGGCATCATTCTGGTGAATATCCAGCACCTCATCTACCAGCGAGGCGTTAAAAATGCCAGGCATATATTCCGCAGGCCAGCGGCGAATGCCCGGAATACTGCTGCCCTCTTCCGGCTGCAGGCCAACGATGGTGACCGGTTTTTCCTGCTCGCGCAGAAAACGCGACACGCCGGTAATGGTGCCGGTCGTGCCCATGCTGGAGACAAAATGGGTGATGCGACCTGACGTTTGCCGCCAGATTTCCGGGCCGGTAGTCGTGTAGTGGGCGTAGGGATTATCAGGATTATTAAACTGATCGAGCAGTTTACCTTCTCCACGTTCAGACATAGCGAGCGCTAAATCGCGCGCCCCTTCCATTCCCTGCTCTTTAGTGACCAGAATCAGTTCCGCGCCATAGGCCCGCATTGCCGCCCGACGCTCCTGGCTCATGTTGTCTGGCATCAACAGCTTCATGCAATAACCTTTCAGCGCGGCGATCATCGCCAGCGCAATGCCAGTGTTGCCGCTGGTCGCTTCAATCAGGACATCGCCCGGTTTAATTTCCCCGCGCTTTTCCGCCTCGACAATCATCGATAGCGCCGCGCGATCTTTCACCGATCCTGCCGGATTATTGCCTTCCAGCTTGACCCAGATTTCACTGCCGTTATCCGGCCCCAGACGTTGTAATTTGACCAGCGGCGTATTGCCGATGGTTTGTTCTAATGTATTCACGTTTTCAGCTCGTAAAAAAGCCCGGTATGCGTAGCGCCACCGGGCGATAACTATACAAATTAACCTATCAGGCCGATTGCGCCAGAGCAAGTTCCTCTTCACGCGTTTCAATACGCTGGTCGCCGTTATACAGACGCGCTTTTTGCAGTCCAACAAACAAACGCTCGCCGCGAACCGGAACATCCTCACCCGCCATCACCACCGTCAGCGGATCGTGATACCACCCCAGCGGCTGTACCACTAACTGTGTATAGTGACCTTTCGGGCTGGCCTCAATGACCTGTACTGGTAGCGGAGAATCCAGGCTGGTGCGGCGGCTAATATCCACCTCCCACGGACGCAGGAACAGATCGACCGGCCCCTGGTACGCGGGCGTATAACCCAGCGGCCAGCGATGCGCGCCAACGTGAAACTGCCCGCCGCGGACGGTGCCTGTCAGGCGGTTCACCTCGCCCATAAACTCCAGTACGAAGCGGGTTGCCGGTTCACGCCACACCCGATCCGGCGCATCAGCCTGTTCGATATTGCCCTGACTCATCACCACCACCCGATCCGCCACTTCCGTCGCTTCTTCCTGATCGTGGGTGACAAAGACGCTGGTGAATTTCAGTTCTTCATGTAGCTGGCGCAACCAGCGACGTAACTCTTTACGTACCTGGGCATCCAGCGCGCCAAAGGGTTCATCCAGCAGTAGAATTTGCGGTTCCACGGCAAGCGCGCGCGCCAGCGCCACGCGCTGTTTTTGTCCGCCGGAAAGCTGGGCGGGGAAGCGATCCGCGAGGTGCGCCAGTTGCACCATCTCCAGTAATTGCATCACTTTCGTTTTAATCGCCGCCGCAGTTGGACGGTCGCGTCGCGGCAGCACCGTCAGGCCAAAAGCAATGTTGTCAAACACCGTCATATGGCGAAACAGCGCATAGTGCTGAAACACAAAACCGACTTTACGCTCACGCGCGTGCAGGCGGCTAACGTCCGTACCGTGGAAACGAATATGGCCGCTGGACTGATGCTCCAGCCCGGCAATAATGCGCAGCAGCGTCGTTTTGCCGGAACCTGACGGCCCCAACAAGGCAACCATCTGGCCGGAAGGAATATCCAGCGAGATATCATTCAGTACCTGAGTACGACCAAACGATTTCTTAATTCTGGCGATCTCAATGCTCATGATTTTCCTCCTGTTGCGCGCGTTTTTCCTGATTCTCCAGACGCCATTGCAACATGCTCTTCAAAAACAGGGTAATAATCGCCATTAGCGTCAACAATGCGGCGGCGGTAAAGGAGCCGACGGTGTTGTAGTCCTGCTCCAGTAATTCAATCTGTAACGGTAGCGATAACGTTTCGCCGCGAATCGAGCCGGACACCACCGACACCGCGCCAAACTCGCCAATCGCGCGGGCGTTGGTTAACACCACACCGTAAAGTAGCGCCCAGCGAATATTCGGCAACGTCACGCGGCGAAACATTTGCCAGCCGGATGCGCCCAGTAAAATCGCCGCCTCATCTTCCTGACTGCCCTGGCTGAGCATCACTGGCACCAGTTCGCGCACCACAAACGGACAGGTGACAAAAATAGTGACCAGTACCATCCCCGGCCAGGAGAACATCATTTGCAAATTATGCTCATCCAGCCAGCCGCCCAACGGGCCGTTGGAACCATAAAACAACAGATAAACCAGACCGGCCACCACCGGTGAGACGGCAAAGGGAATATCCAGCAGGGTCAGCAGTAGCTGACGTCCGGGGAAGTTAAAGCGCGTCACCAGCCACGCCAGCAGAATACCGAACACCAGATTCACCGGCACTGCGATCAAGGCAATCAACACCGTCAGCCAGATGGCGTGCAGCATGTCCGGATCGGCCAGATTTTGCAGTACCGGCATTAACCCTTTGCTGAACGCCTGCACGAAGATGTAAATCATCGGCACCAGCAGGATAAACGCCGAAACCAGCATCCCGACGCCAATCAGAAACCATTTTCCCCAGTTAATACGGGGGACGTCGTATCGCTTCAATTGAGTCACTTCCGCCATTAATGACCTACCACACGTCGACCAAAGCGACTTTGCAGAGTGTTAATTGAGAACAGCAGCAGCAGTGATGCCGCAAGGATCACCGAGGCAATGGCGCTGGCGGCGGGGTAATCAAACTCCTGCAAACGCACAAAAATCATCAGCGAGGTCACTTCTGTTTTCCAGGCGATATTTCCGGCGATAAAAATCACCGCGCCAAACTCGCCCAGGCTACGGGTAAAAGAGAGCGCCACGCCGGCAATCAGCGCAGGCGACAGCTCAGGCAGCACGACTTTGCGAAAACTTTGCAGGCGGGTGGCCCCCAGCGTTTGTGCCGCTTCTTCATATTCCGGCCCCAGCTCTTCCAGTACCGGCTGGACGGTGCGCACCACAAATGGAATGCTGGTAAAGGCCATCGCCACCGCAATACCGAGCCAGGTATAGGTCACTTTGATATCAAACTGCGCAAGAAACTGACCGTAGAAACCGTTCACTGAGAACAGCGAGGCCAGCGTTAACCCCGCCACCGCTGTCGGCAGCGCAAATGGCAGATCCATCAGCGCATCCAGTAACGTGCGCCCTGGAAAACGGTAGCGGGTTAAAATCCACGCCATCAGCAGGCCAAACACGCCATTAAAAATCGACGCCACAAATGCCGCCAGCAGCGTCACTTTATAGGCAGCCACCACCTGTGGGTTGGTCACGACATCCCAGTATTGCGACCAGCTCATCTGTGAGAGCTGCATCACCAGCGCGCTCAACGGCAACAGCAGGATCAGGCAGACAAACAGCAAACTGGTGCCGAGGCTTAACGTAAAGCCGGGCAGCACGCGTCGGGAAGAAACGGCAAGCATTACTTACGCCCCGCCGCCAACAGTTTGTCCAGCTCGCCGCCGCTGGCAAAGTGCGTTTTCATCACTTCCGGCCACGTGCCAAACTTGTCTTCCACGCGGAACAGTTCGGTCTGCGGGAATTTATCTGCTTGCTTGCCCATGATTTCCGGGTTATTCACGCGGTAGTAGTAATGGGTAATGATGGTCTGCGCCTGCGGGCTATACAGCCAGTTCAGGTAAGCTTTGGCGGCTTTTTCTGTGCCGTTGGCCTGCACGTTTTTATCCACCCAGGCGACCGGGAATTCAGCAAGAATGTTCGTTTTCGGGATCACCACTTCAAATCCCTGGGCTTCATATTGTTTGCGGATGTTGTTCACTTCCGATTCAAAACTAATCAGCACATCGCCCAGACCACGCTCGGCAAAGGTAGTCGTAGCGCCGCGACCGCCGGTATCAAACACTTCGACGTTTTTCAGGAACTGGGTCATAAACTGTTCGGTTTTGGCTTTATCGCCGCCGTCCGCGTTATCCGCCGCGCCCCATGCCGCCAGATACGTATAGCGGGCGTTGCCGGAGGTTTTCGGGTTAGGGAAAATCAGCTTCACGTCGGAACGTACAAGATCGCTCCAGTCGTGAATATTTTTCGGGTTCCCCTTGCGCACCAGGAAGCCCATCGTAGAATAGAATGGCGAACTGTTGTTCGGCAGACGGCTTTGCCAGTCGGCAGGGATCAGTTTGCCTTTATCATGAAGAATCTGTACGTCGGTCACCTGATTGTAGGTCACGACGTCTGCCTTCAGTCCCTGCAAAATCGCCAGCGCCTGTTTTGATGACCCGGCATGAGACTGCTTAATCGTCAGCTTATCGCCGCCGCTATCCTTCGCCCATTGTTGCTCAAACGGCGGGTTAAGGGCGGCAAACAGCTCGCGGGAGACATCGTATGAGCTGTTAAGCAGCTCCGTTGCCTGCGCCTGCCCTGCCAGTAACAGCATTGCTGCCAGCGTCAGGGGTCTCTTTTTCAGTAAGTTAACGGCCATTGCGCACCCTTATAAATTTAATGACTTTCTTATGGTCATCATATTTATAACCAGCGCTAAAGGAGTAACGGTTTTATATACCGTTTGATGATTTGAAAGTTGAAAAGGGAATAAGAGAATCCCTCCCCACGCGGCGCGGGGAGGAGACCGGCATCAATCAGACGCCTACGCTCACGCTTTCAGGCAGGGTACTACCGCCATCAATGACGTTTTGCGTTCCGGTAAGATAGCTGGACTCATCGGAGGCCAGAAATGCCGCCAGTTCCCCTACTTCCAGCGGATCGGCAAGGCGGCGTAGCGGAATGGCTTTTGCCATTTCCGTTAATACCGATTCCGGATCGTCAGGGTTAGACTGACGGGCAATGCTTTCCGCCATCGGCGTTCTTACATAACCGGGGCAAATGGCATTCACACGAATACCGGACTGCGCGTACTCTACCGCCAGCGATTTGGTTAAACCGACAATGGCGGCTTTTGACAGCGCATAGGCCGTTTCACCCGGGTCCGCCACCATATCTCCCGTGACGGAAGACATCATCACAATGCGGCCATCTTTACGTTTGATCATCTCCGGCAGGACGGCTTTGGTGACGTTCCAGACACCTTTAATATTAATATCAATGTGGAAATCGCGATCTTCTTCACTCATATCGAGGAAGTTGCCCAGACGGCACACGCCAGCGTTATTCACCAAAATATCAATTCTACCTTCAGTCTCTTTGGCGCGCGCAACCGCCGCCTGCACCGAAGCAAAATCTCTGACGTCAGCCTTAACGGCAGTACAGCGATGCCCGCGCCCGCCCAGCTCATCCGCCAGCTTTTCAATCTCATCGGAGATATCCAGCAAGATTAAGTTCGCGCCGTGGCGTGCGAATACGCGAGCGATCCCTTCGCCAATGCCCTGCGATGCGCCCGTAATCAATGCTGTCTTGCCCGTGAGTTTACCCATTTTCAATGTCTCCTTTTGAATATGGAGTCTTACACTCCATTAACACTGAAAATACAGTAATAACAAATAAGTGCTGAGGAATAGCTCACTAATTCAGGTAAATATTAGGTAAAAAAATCCCCGCGGAGGCGGGGATGGGTATTTTTATGCTGTTCTACCTGATGGCGCTACGCTTATCAGGCCTACCAATCGTAGGTCGAATAAAGCGTTTGCGCTGCCATCCGACAGGGTTTTACCTTATAGCGTTAACAGGCGATCCAGCGACGGCGCAAAATAGTAGCCGCCAGTCACCGGTTTGGTGAAGCGCAGCATTGCGTCGCGTTTACCGTCGGTATCGCCGAACATACTCAGAAGCTGCTGTTCGATATTGTGCAGACGTGCGCAGTAAGCGCAGAAATAGAGACCATGAGTACCGCTGGCGGTGCCGTATGGCAGGCTCTGGCGCACAATCTTCAGCCCTTTGCCATCTTCTTTGAGATCGACGCGGCTCAGGTGAGACGTTGCCGGACGCGCATCGCCGTCAATCTCTTCATTGGCTTCTTTGGTACGCCCGATCATCATCTCCTGATCGTGAATACTCATCCGGTTAAGTTGCTTGAGATTGTGCTCCCAACGCTGCACGAACACATAACTGCCACCGGCATCCACGCCATCTTTGATCACCGCCACTTCACGGCGCGTCTCTTCGCCCGCCGGGTTCTCTGTCCCGTCGACAAAGCCGCTCAGATCGCGTTCTTCCACCCAACGGAAGCCGTGAACTTCTTCTTTCACGTCGATACAGTCGCCGAAGGCTTCCATCGCCGCCTGGGCAACAGAAAAATTCACATCGTGGCGCAGGGAAAGGATATGGATCAGCACGTCATACTGCGTGGCCGGCGCCAGCCCTTTACCATAAGGAATAAAATCTTTCAGTTCTTCCGCCCCGACGCCGCCGCTCAGGGCGCGCCAGGTGTTGTTGCCAAACGCCACAACGGCCCCAAGATGGGCGTCCGGAAATTTGACTTCGAAGGTCGCCAGTTTATCGGCAAATGTTCTGCTGGCCGCGCGCAGGGCGTCCAGGTCGCCTTTCACATTGGCTTCAATCCAAATTGCCGCACGGCAATGTTCCGGCAAAATGCCACTTTGAACCTGAGACATGATTCCTCCTGAAAATGAGAATGCCACGCAGTCGTGGCATTAATGGAGGCTATTTTACCTTGTTTTTAAGCGAAGCGGTTTGTTCAGGCGCAAATTAACGACGCCAGATAATTTTGCGCACGTCCCAGTTTTTTAAGACGTCATCAGAAGGCATTAAGCCTTCCGGTCCGCTCCACTCGCCGGAGAAAACATAGCTAATATGCTGACTTCCCTCGGCTTTACATTCGACGCTGGTATGGCTATCGCTGGAAACCGGCTCGCAGTGACCAAACGCTTTGCTGTAAAGGTCGCTAAACGGCGTACCGATTTTGCCCCCCGCGGCGGTTGGGATATCGCTGTCCAGCACATCAATACGGCTCACGGTTCCCTGCTCGCCGTTGATCACCATCGCGACGCTGTCGCCCTTCATCGCTTCGAAAAAGCGCACCACGTTGCCGTTATCGGTTTTCATACCGCTACGCAGGCGATAATCGCCATCTAATGCCTCTGCAATAGCCGGCTCTTCCAGCGGCGTGGCGGCGGTCAGCGCTCCCACGCCTTGCTCAGTGACTTCTGTCGAAGAACCAAACCAGTTCCATGGATTTGCGGCAGACCAGTTGACCGAGGAGAGCGTCGAGCAGCCGGTCAGCGCCAGCGGCAGTGCGAGTAAAGTCAAACGCAGCGATTTCATCTCACTTCCTTTCTTTTATTAATTAACGTTGGTTGGAGTGCGGGTTCGCCAAAAAGTGCCGTTATTCTTTCTCAAGGGAAAAACAGGCACGCAAACGTTGATTGGTTAACAGCCAGATCAGCGCGACGATGTCCGCCAGCAGCAGCGCCAGCCCGACGCCGTTGACCGGGTCGCCACCCAGCCACATCACCGGCAGCCAGCACAACGACACCAGTTGAGCAAGGATCAGGAGTCCGCGCAGCCAGCGCCACACACCAGGAACCGCTTCACGCCGCCCGCTGAGTAAAAATGCCACTACCGCCGGAACGCCGGGCAACAGCCCCAGCCAAAAATTGTCATGGTCGGGATAAAAAAAGTTTAACAAAGTATTACCCTGTCCACGGGATGAACCGGCAATGACAAAGAGTACCCAGGCGCGCGCCTGAAGTAGCAGTACGCACCAGAACAGAAACGGCAGGCGTAAACGTCCGTGTACATCATAATCGGCTGGATGAAACTCAGTACTCTTCATCTTCAATCAGGCGTTTACCCAAACTTAGGGCGTCAGAATGCTCATACCCCAGACGTTCATACATGCCCAGCACAACGTCGT
The DNA here is from genome assembly GCF_051812965.1 of Salmonella sp. NW1250. Classification (NCBI taxonomy): domain Bacteria; kingdom Pseudomonadati; phylum Pseudomonadota; class Gammaproteobacteria; order Enterobacterales; family Enterobacteriaceae; genus Salmonella; species Salmonella sp. NW1250. Next base: position 27,717 of record NZ_JAMNDD010000010.1, read on the forward strand.
TATCATCACGCACCATAATTTGGATTTTCGGACACCCGCGGGCGATGAGTTTTTTTTCCAGCCGGTTAAGCAGCGCATTCGCAATGCCGCGCCCGCGGAACTCCGGGTGAACGCCCAGGTAATACGCCGAGCCGCGATGCCCGTCATAACCGCCCATTACCGTACCGACGACTTCGCCGCTAACTTCCGCAACGAGGAACAAGCTGACATCGTGATTCACCTTGCGTTCAATATCCATTTCAGGATCGTTCCATGGACGCAGCAGGTCGCAACGCTCCCAGAGGGTAATCACCTCTTCGAAATCTTCCTGGCGAAAAACGCGTATTTCCATGGTATTCGTTGCCTTTTCGGGTGGAAAAACCAAGATTATGGCGCAAACATCTGATTCAGCCAATATCTGACGCGATGTAGCGGAAAAAATGGCATAATGGCGATGTGTCACGTATTGAAATGAAAAGTAAAACAATTCGCATCACCAACCGTCGTAACGGATTACGCGATACGATATAACATCTTGAACTTAATTTTCACAACTCAGGCCGTATGAGCACTTTTAAACTCCTAAAAACTCTCACTTCGCGCCGCCAGGTACTCAAAACAGGTCTGGCGGCCCTGACGCTGTCAGGTATGTCGCACGCAATAGCCAAAGAAGAAACGCTAAAAACCAGTAATGGTCACAGCAAACCCAAAACCAAAAAAACCGGCAGTAAACGGCTGGTGATGCTCGACCCCGGACACGGCGGCATCGATACCGGCGCGATTGGCCGCAACGGTTCTCAGGAAAAACACGTCGTGCTGGCAATTGCCAAAAACGTACGCGCTATTTTGCGAAATCACGGAATCGATGCGCGTTTAACCCGGACAGGGGATACCTTTATTCCGCTGTACGATCGGGTGGAAATCGCCCATAAGCACGGCGCGGATCTGTTTATGTCCATTCATGCCGATGGTTTTACCAACCCGAAAGCGGCGGGCGCTTCCGTTTTTGCGCTTTCCAACCGCGGGGCCAGTAGCGCTATGGCGAAGTATCTCTCCGAGCGTGAAAACCGCGCGGACGAAGTGGCGGGTAAAAAAGCCACTGACCGGGATCATCTATTACAACAAGTTTTGTTTGATCTGGTGCAAACCGATACGATTAAAAACAGTCTGACGCTGGGTTCGCATATTCTCAAGAAAATCAAACCCATACATAAATTACACAGCCGCACTACCGAACAAGCGGCTTTCGTGGTGCTAAAATCACCGTCAATTCCGTCGGTACTGGTCGAAACCTCGTTTATTACCAATCCGGAAGAAGAACGCCTGCTGGGCACGACGGCGTTTCGCCAGAAAATCGCTACGGCGATCGCCAACGGCATCATCAGTTATTTTCACTGGTTTGATAATCAGAAAGCACACACGAAGAAACGGTAATCATGAAACCCGATGCACATCACGTAAAACAGTTTCTGCTACGCCTGCAGGATGATATTTGCCAAAAGTTATCCGCTGTGGATGGCACAAACTTTGTCGAAGATAGCTGGCGACGCGAAGCGGGCGGCGGCGGACGCAGCCGGGTATTACGCAACGGCGGGATTTTCGAACAGGCGGGCGTTAATTTCTCTCACGTTCACGGCGATGCAATGCCCGCGTCCGCCACCGCGCATCGGCCAGAACTCGCCGGGCGTAGCTTTGAAGCGATGGGCGTATCGCTGGTGGTGCATCCGCACAATCCGTATATTCCCACCAGCCATGCTAACGTGCGCTTTTTTATTGCCGAAAAACCGGGCGCCGATCCGGTGTGGTGGTTTGGCGGCGGGTTCGATTTAACGCCCTACTACGGCTTTGAAGAGGATGCCGTTCACTGGCACCGCACCGCCCGCGACCTGTGCCAGCCGTTTGGCGACGATGTGTATCCGCGCTATAAAAAGTGGTGCGACGACTACTTTTTCCTCAAGCATCGTAACGAGCAGCGCGGTATCGGCGGCCTGTTTTTTGACGATTTGAATACGCCGGATTTCGACTACTGCTTCGACTTTATGCAGGCGGTCGGCAACGGCTACACCCGGGCGTATTTACCGATTGTCGAACGACGCAAAGCGATGGTCTGGGGAGAGCGGGAGCGTAATTTTCAACTTTATCGCCGCGGGCGCTACGTGGAGTTCAATCTGGTATGGGACAGAGGCACCCTGTTTGGTCTGCAAACCGGCGGGCGCACTGAATCTATCCTGATGTCGATGCCGCCGCTGGTGCGCTGGGAATACGACTGGCAGCCAGAAGCGGGTAGCCCGGAAGCGGCGCTGAGCGAGTTTATTCAGGTACGCGACTGGATTTAACTTATTTATAAAGTAAAACAATGCAAACAAATACACGGAAAGTAGTAACCAGTGACGCCAAATGGCATCCCCATCTGGGTATAAGTTTTATTGGCTGCCTGCTTGCCATTACGCTAGAAATATATTTTGAAGAAAGAATATTCATCCCTCATAGCGGAGGGGTGAGCTTCGGTCTGATCGTGCTTCTGGTTATCAATATGGTGACCATCCCTGTGGTCATGGCCCTGATAGCATTACTCTGCTTTATTATTCATATTCCGCGTAAAAGCGTTAACTGTATCTTGCTATGCATACTGGCATGTATTCTGACGATAGCCGGTTTGTTTATCGCCTATCCGGTTGGCCGTTGAATAAAAGCAGGCTCGTAGAAATAAACGAGTTCATTGTAGATAAAGAATTCGGTAATTCGCATTCTGACCTGGTAGTGTTGTACGGCATATAACACCGTTTTCGCCACGGCCGTTCCTAATTCACCCACGACCTTCTCACAGCTCGGCGGCCACCCGGCCTGGGTTCAGGATGCGGAATATCCAACGTGCGCGCAAACGATAATGTTCCTCGCACAAATAAGTTATGAAGATATTGAGAAATATGCCGATGGGATGCTTTACGGGTTTATCTGCGGAGACAAAATTGCGCGCGCTTCCCCGGAGGCGGCGCTGGCGTGCCTTGTCCGGGCTACCAACCACAGACAGCAGCGAATCCGTAGGCCCGGTAAGGCGCCAGCCGCCACCGGGCAATTCCCGACACGCGCACGTTATCAGCAACCGGAGAGCCTACCCATCAATATCAAGCCCATTGCCGCATCCGTTGATGCAGCGTCAACGACGGTTTTTCGGCAAATAATTGCTGATAATCGGTGGCAAATTGCCCCAGATGCCAGAATCCCCACTGCATCGCGGCATCTTTGACCGTGGCGCTCTGCGACCACGGGCTAATCAACTCCCGGCGTACTGCGTTTAAGCGAATACGTTTCAGCCACGCATTGGGGCCAATGCCCAAAATGGCGTGAAACGCATTTTGCAGCGTGCGGCGGCTAACGTGTAGCTGGTTACATAAGTCGAGCACCGTCAGCGGCTCCGACATATTTTCCAGCACATATTCCCGCGCCCGCGACAGTAGCCTACGATATCCCTGATGGCTGATGCTCTCGGCGCTATGAATCGGCTTCGCCTCTTCCAGCATCGTGCCCATCGCCAGCAACAAATTATCACTCAAGACCTTACGCACCGCAGGTTGATGCAGGGTTTCAGGACTCTCGCTGAAGGTGGCCAGCGCCTGCTGCACAAAGCCCCACAGCGCCGCTTTATGCTGCTCTTTTACCTCCAGCGCTAACTGGTTACGCAGCATATGCAGCACCCTTTCCGGGTTATGCAAAAACGTGGCCTGACGGGAAATAACATCTTCCGAGATAACGACGCCCAGAATGGTGTAATCATCCGGCGTGCTCAGTTCAAACTCGGTGCCTCCCGGTCGGGTGGCAATCTCGGCGCTGCCGAGCCCCTGCGCGCCAATAAATCCCTGTTCGCCGCGCGTCGCCGGAATACCAAACCAGAAAGAGTTTGGCCAAACCAGACACGACTGACGCAGCGCCAGGCCGGTGTATTCACGGAACACCTGAATCTCATCAAGCAGGATTTCCGTGAACTCGCCATGAAATTTACCCGGGTGTAACTGATCGTAGATCTGCTGCCAGGCGGTGATAGTCAGAGCATGTTCATAGACATCCGTCGTCCGTCGCTGATGAACATTGTCCACCTCGACTCTGGGCGTAAGTTTAACGTCTTCGGGTAACGCTTCATGATAAAGATGGTGCAAATTCGCTGTACGGGTCTTTTTCATGATCTTCTATGCCGGACGCCCGCCAGGACGCCCGGCCCTCCGACAGATTAATTTTTGATGCGATAGCGACTACTGCGTTTACGCAACGCTCCGTCAGAAAAGAGTTGTTCCAGCACGTTTCTGGCCTGCTCCAGCGGCCAGCCAAAATGCGCGGCAACCTCTCCCGCCGTCATTCCCTGGCGTACTGATGCCAGCAGCGCCAATAACGCCTCAGCGAACTCAGGCGTTGCGGGTACCTGGGGCGCTTTCTCAGCCGGCGTTGTCGCACGCGCAAACCCGCCAATCAGCCACTGGGTGTCCTCTTCCGGACGACCAATTTCTTTGCGGCTAATCACACGGCCTGTGCGCTGCGCGGCGGCGCTTCCGGCATCCAGCGCCGCACGACACGCCGCCAGATCGCCCTCCACCACCAGCGTGAGCCTGCCAGGGTCGAGCACTTGATGACTGAGCAAACGCACGTTGGCCGCTTTCAGCATGGCATCCGCCGCATCGACGGCGGCGACCATTCCGTCCACTTCCAGTAATCCCAGGGCATTGATCATTGGCAGCCTCCGTTACGCACGCTGGACAGGGTTACGGGCGATATCCAGCACGGCGTCGGTAAAGGCGTTGCAGGCGGCTTTACACGCGGCCTGGCTTCCCGTTAAGAACGCGGCCGAATAGTTGGTTTCCGACGGCGGCGGCACGTAAGTCACCAGTTGAACGTCAGCGGATTTCATCGCCGCGTCAATGCCGAATGTCGCTTCCAGCGGCGGCGCCACCAGGTAGGCCATTGGATCGCCCAGCGCGATACCTGCGGTAGACGAGAGGTATGAGCCGGTACGCGAAACCACATGCGCCAGGAATGCGGTATTTTCCGCATCGTTCGCCCACTGGAACGCCGCGCCGTTTTCAATGCTGGCGACCATTGCATCCAGACCGGCGCGCACTTCCGCCGGGTTCGGTCCGCCCAGCATAATCAACACCTCACCGGCGGTAGGCGACGGCCCGTGAGCCGCCCCGGCATAGAGGGAGCGGCCATAGACCACTTCCACCATCGCCTGTTTGGTCGCTTCGTCAGCGGCAATATAGGTCACATCATCAGAATCTGCCGTGATGAGTCCGAGACTACGTATATGTGGCGGTAATTTAAGTTCCCGCGCAAAGCCGTCATTCACGGAGGCAATCACGCGCATGGCAGTCACTGAAGGTCGAATTAAATCTAATGCAGGCATGATGTCTCCTTAACGGGTCATGTTGATGCCGGACGCTTTCTGCTCCAGCATCCGTTTGGCCAAATCCACAATCACGGCGGCGGCTTCTACTGGCGGCGTCCCCCCCTGATGAATGTTTGAAATACAGGTTCTGTCGGCCTCGACGGTGGTCGCCACGCGCGGGGAATAGACGGCGTAGCAGGAAAGACTTTCCGACTGCCCCAGCCCCGGACGTTCGCCCACCAGCAGGATGACGACCTTCGCGCCGAGAATTTCGCCAATCTGATCTTCAATCTTCACGCGGCCATAGCGCACAAAGAACGGCGTGCCGACGTTCAGCCCGGCCTGCTTCAGACCGGCAAGCAGCGGCGGCAGGATCTCTTCATAGTTGGCGGTGATCGCATCCGTAGAGAGGCCATCGGAGACCACTACCTGCACATCCGGGTTCATCACGCACTGCGACTTCAGCGCGTCAATGGCTTCCGGGCTCAGGCGACGCCCCATATCCGGGCGCGTCAGGTACAGGTTTTTGTCGCTGATCTCCGAACGCACTTCCAGCAGCCCTTGCGCTTTTACCCACTCTTCCGGCACTTCTTTGAGCACGGTGTCTTTCGAACGGGAGTGATCCGCCAGGAAGCGCAACAGCGCCTGGGTACGTGGACGTGGGCCAGCGCGCCCGGTACATACACGAGCAGCGGTACTGCGACGCAGTTCGGTCAGCACGTCCGCACGATGTGGGTTCTCGACGCCAATCCAGGCTTTTGCCTCTGCGGAACCTAAATCCAGCGCGCAGCTTTCGGTCACCGTCGGCGCGGCGCACTGCGGCTTTGCGCCTTCCTGCGTTGACGGCGCGACGGGCTGCGGTACGTCCTGTCCCATTGACGCCATCACGCTACGTACAATTTCTTCAATCTGTTTTTGATCCATGGTGTTATCCCCGCGTCATCAGAAGAACAGTGACGGATCGCCCGCCCGTTTGGTCAGACGACCGTTTGCCATAATGCCCATCGTTTCCAGCCAGCGTTCAAACTCCGGCGATGGCCGTAAATTCAGCAACTGACGGACGGTGGCGGTATCGTGGAAAGCGGTGGTCTGGTAGTTGAGCATGATGTCGTCGCCGAGCGGCATCCCCATGATGTAGTTACAGCCGGCAGTGGCGAGCAGAATCATCAGGTTTTCGTTAAGGTTCTGGTCGGCGTCGGCATGGTTGGTATAGCAGCAGTCGCAGCCCATCGAGATGCCGCTCAGCTTGCCCATAAAGTGATCTTCGAGACCGGCGCGGATAATCTGCCTGTCGTTGTAGAGATACTCCGGCCCGATAAAGCCCACCACGGTGTTCACCAGGAACGGATCGTAGTGGCGAGCCAGCCCGTAGTTACGCGCTTCCATCGTCACCTGGTCGGCACCAAAGTTCGCGCCAGCCGACAGCGCAGACCCTTGCCCGGTTTCAAAGTACAGGCAGTTTTCCCCGGCGATGCGGTTGAACTCCGCCCCCACAGCCCGCGCTTCGTCGAGCATCGCCAGCTCGACGCCGAACTCTTTTAAGCCCTTCTCGCTGCCGCAAATGCTCTGGAAAATCAGTCCGCCCGGCGCGCCGCGACGAATCGCTTCAATCTGGGTGGTGACGTGCGCCAGCACACAGCCCTGGGTCGGAATATTGAATTTATCGATAACGCCGTAAACGGTGTCGAGCACGCGGGTCAGGTTTTCCACGTCATCGGTCACCGGGTTAACGCCGATCACCGCATCGCCTGCGCCGAAAGAAAGCCCTTCGTAGATTTGCGCGGCGATACTCTGCACATCGTCACGGGTATCGTTCGGCTGCAAACGGCAGCTAAAGGTGCCCGGAATACCGATGGTGGTATTGGCTTTTTTGATCACCGGCATTTTCTTGCCGCCGTAGATCAGGTCAGCGTTGGAGCAGATTTTCGCCACTGCCGCCACCACTTCGGAGGTCAGCCCTTTGCGGGTAAACGCGATGTCGTCCACGGAGGTTTCATCGCTCAGCACGTATTCGCGCAGTTCACTGATGCTCCAGTTTTTAATCCGGTTATAGGCCGTTTCGTTGACGTCGTCCTGAATCAGGCGCGTCACGCAGTCCTCTTCATAGGCAATCACCGGATTGTTGCGGATATCCGCCACCGTCATTTCCGACAGTACCTGTTTTGCCGCTACGCGCTCCTGCGAACTTGCCGCGGCAACCCCGGCCAGCACATCCCCCGAACGCAGTTCGTTGGCTTTAGCCAGTACCTCTTTTACATCCTTAAACTGATAAACATTGCCGAACAATGTGGTCTTTAGTTTCATAAGTCGTTCCCTCAGGAAGGAAATGCGAGTGATTTCACCGTCACCGGCACAACCGATCCGCCAAAAAGAGGCGTACCAATGTCGATATAGTCTCCCGCCCGCACGACCACCTCATCGATGACCGCCAGCGGAAGTTGCGGTAACTGTGGGCGCAATAACATGCCCAGCGCTTTACCAAAATCCTGCTCGGCCACCACCAGCAGGGGATGTGGATTGGGATAACGCGCGACAAAAGCCGTCAGCGCGTTGATGACCGTGAGTAATGCGGCGTAACGCACCGGAAGCGTGGCGGGAAGCGCCAGCACGTAAGCGTCGGTTTGCGGGTCGAGATCAAGCTGGAGAAGCGCCTGCCGCCAGGCGTTCACCAGATCGGCGTCATCCTGCGGGATCGCCACCGGCAGGTTGCGCAGCGGCAGTTGGACGTCTTCCAGCCAGATAGTACTGCCGGAAAGCGAGAGCGTATGGGCCCCCGCGCCAATCACCGTGGCGCGCACGGTTTGCGCCGGAAACTGCACGTTCATCTCGCGCAGACGCGGGTGCTCATGCAGCGCGGTCGCCAGCAGCGGCCCAATGTCAGAAAAGCAGAACGGATCGGCAGGTTGGTTGCGGTAGCATTCACCTACCCCACCGGAAAGGGTGATCACCTCCGGCGTAATATCGGCGGGCAGCAGCCCGGTTTGCATCAGCGATTGCGCCAGCGGCGAGAGCGCGCCGGTGATAACCTCGACGATGAGATCCGCCATCCGCCGCGCCACCTGTCCCAACTGTGCGGCAGCTAAGGCGCGAGCATCAGTACCCGAACCGAACACCTCATCGATAATCATCTGCCCCGGCTGATGGGCATAAACCACGCGCCCCTGAGCGTCGGTTTCCAGCAGGCGACCACCGACGTTAAGGCAGGCGGTGCCGCTGACTTTTCCCGCGTCAAACAGCGCGTAGTTAGACGTGCCGCCGCCGATATCAATATTCAGCACCCGACACATCCGCTGCTCAGACAAGCTTTGCGCCCCGGCGCCGTAACCGGCAATGACCGATTCCAGATGCGGCCCGGCGCTGGCGACCACAAAGTCGCCCAGCGACTGCGAGAGCGCCATGACCGCCGGACGGGCGTTACGGGTTTTGGCGCTTTCGCCGGTGATAATGATAGCCCCGGAGTCCACCGATTCAGGCGCGATGCCTGCGGCCTGATACTGGGCCAGAATCAGCGCTTTAAGTTCGGCCTCTTTCAGACCGCCCTGCTTATCCACGGGCGTAAAGAAGACCGGGCTTTGCCAGCTAATGTCGCGTTTGATGAATTCGTAGCGCGGCACCTGCGACACCGCCGCACGGTTAACCAACTCCAGGCGCGAGAAGATCACCTGCGTGGTGGTGGTGCCGATATCGATACCGACGCTCAGTAGCTGGCGAGTGTTCACGATTGCGCCTCCGCTTCGGTTTTCACCTGGGCGGCGTCATCTTTCGGCACCAGCATCATCGCCACGCCAATCGCCGTCACGCCGCCGATCAGCTTGCCGACAATCATCGGGAAGATCATGGCGTTCATATTCGCGGCGGCGAAGCCTAAATGGTCGCCCAGCGCGAACGCCGCAGAGACGGCAAATGCGCAGTTAATCACTTTGCCGCGGGTATCCATCTGCTTCATCATGCCAAACATGGGGATATTGTTCGCCAGGGTTGCCACCATGCCTGCCGCCGCAATATTATTTACGTTCAGCAGTTTACCGACATTCATCAACGGTTTTTCAAACCAGCGGGTCAGTAACAGCACCATCGGATACGCGCCGAGCAGCACGCAGGAGATAGAGCCGATCACTTCAATGGCGCGCATCACTTCGCCGGGTTTGTCGCCTGGCGCCATAAAGATCGGGTCGAGTCCCGGAATCAACTCCCAGCCCAACAGGAATTTAACCACCGCAGCCGCCAGACCGATGGTGATCAGCGCCACCAGAAATTTGGCGAAAATCTGGAAACCGTTGATCATTTTTTCCGGGATGAACTTCAGCCCCAGCGCTACCAGCACCGCGACGATCAAGACCGGGATCATGTTCATCAGGATCAGCGCGAAGGTAAACTCCACTGGCTGACCATTGATCTGCACGCCTGAGTACATGGCGATCAGTCCCCCCGCAATGCAGCCAATGGGAATGGTGACGATACCCGCGAGTACGCCAAGCGCCAGGTAGCGGCGGTCAGACGGTTCGATAATGCCGAGCGCCACCGGAATGGAGAACACAATGGTCGGCCCCATCATCGACCCAAGTATTAATCCTGAGTATAGCCACGCCGCGACATCACCGCCGGCCAGCTCTTTGGCGAGGAAGAACCCGCCCATATCACAGGCCAGCAGCGTACCCGCGAACATGGATGGGTTCGCGCCCAGCATTTCGTATACCGGGATAATAACCGGCCCCAGTACATGCGCCAGCACCGGCGCCAGCGCGGTCATACCGACCATCGCCAGTCCCAACGCGCCCATCGCCATAAAGCCCTCTTCAAACTGGCCGCCAGACCCCTCGATACTCTTGCCGAATTTACCGAGAAAGCGCGCCGACCCGCCGAACTGTGACAGGATTCTGTCCACGGCGGCAATCAGCATAAAGAACATCATGATGTACATGATGATTTCGTTAATTCCCATAGCCCTTACTCCCTGCCATTTATGATTTGTAGGCCGGATAAGACGTTTACGTCGCCTCCGGCATTAACGCCGTGTTATTGCCGGATGGCGGTGCGAGCACCTTATCCGGCCTACAGGCATTACCCGGCAGCCGCGTACAGGTCGATAATCTGTGCCTGTGTGGCGGTGCGTGGGTTACTGCGCAGACAAATATCCTCCAGCGCGGCTTGCGCCCATGCGCTGTAGTGTTCGGGTTTGGCGCCAGCGTCAGCCAGCCGTTTGCTCTGCCCCACTTCGGCAATCAGCTCGCTCACCGCCGCAATCGCATCGCGATCGTCCGATTTCTTATTGGTTAACGCCCGACCGATTTGACTGAAGCGCTCGCGGCAAACCATCCGGTTAAAGCCCATGACCGTCGGCAGCAGCATGGCGTTGGCCTGGCCGTGCGGAATATGCAGCGCCGCCCCAGGCTGGTGCGCCATCGCATGACACAGCCCCAAACCAGCGCTGGAAAAGGCCATTCCCGCCATACAGGAGGCCAGCAACATATTTTCACGCGCCGCCAGATCGTGGCCGTAACCCACGGCTTTCGGCAGCGATTTGCCAATCATCGCTATCGCGCCAATCGCCAGGCTGTCGGTAAACGGCGTGGCGTTGAGCGCGCTGTAGGCCTCAATCGCATGCGTCAACGCATCGATACCGGTCATTGCCGTCACGTTTGGCGGAACGCCTTCGGTCACGGCAGCATCAAGAATCGCCACGTCCGGCATTAGTGACGCGTGTGCCAGCACCTGCTTGCGCCCGCTGACCGCGTCGATAATCACCGTTACGTTGGTGGTTTCAGAACCGGTTCCGGCGGTGGTCGGCACCGCAATCAGCGGCAGACGCGGGCGTAATGTACTGTGCTCGGTCATGGCGCTCAGCGTCTGGTCAGGGTTAGTCACCAGCAGGGCGACCGCTTTCGCCGCGTCCAGCACCGAACCACCGCCAAAGGCCACTACGCCGTCGCACGCCGCCTCACGCAGTTGCGCCACCGCCGCGCAGACATCGGTGATGCACGGCTCGCCTGGCGGACACGGCCAGACCGTCATCGCCACGCCTTTCATCGCCAGGCTGCGTGCCAGCGGCGCGGTCATTCCCGCCTGATGCAGAAAGCTGTCGACCATCACAAACAGATGGCTTACGCCTCGCGCTTGCGCTTCCTGGCCGCAGGCGCCGAGCGCCCCAAGCCCGCATAGCGTGACCGGCGGTACGCTGAACGTTTTCACCCGTTGTAGATTCAGGGTGTCGAATGCCTGAAACAGCGCCGTCTGTAGTTCAGCTTGCATAGAGTCCCTCCGCTTTCGCTCTCCCGCTGTTGGCTATCGCCAGCGGGGTCATAAACAGGCTGTGCTGCGGCAAATGCACCTGTAACTCCGGGAAACGCTGGCGAAATAACGCCTCCACGCCCGGCTGCATACAGGAGCCGCCCGCCAGCCATAAATCAGCAATTCCTTGCCCTTCAATGTGGCGAGCAACGATTTCCGCCATCTTTTCGTACACCGGCTTCACTACCGGCCAAATCTCCTGCGCATTGCTGCGCTTGTACTGTTCCGCCTCTTCCAGGGGAATACGGCGGTTGCCCGCCAGCGTCAGGGAGATATGGTGCCCGCCAGTGGCTTCATCGGCGGAGTAAGTCACCTTGCCCTGTTTGACGATGGCAATGCCGGTAGTGCCGCCGCCAATATCCACCACGCCTGCATTATCAAGCGCCAGCAGATCCGCCACCGCCGTCGGCTCATCCAGTACGTGGCTGACTTCTAACCCGGCAGACTCCAGCACGTTGATCGAAATACGCGGGTCGGTGCCCGGCGGAAACGAGGTCGCCGCGTGGGTAAAGCGGCAGCCGAGCTGCTGTTCAAGGGTGTCGAGATGGCGGCGCACGAGGGTGACGGCGCCGAAGAAATCCCAGACGATGCCGTCACGCACAACGTCGGCCCAGTCAAGGCATACCGCCACCGGCTGGGCGTTGCCGTCGACCACCATCGACACCACGTCGCAGGTGCCCAAATCGACGCCCAGCCACAGCGGTGTATCGCTGGCGGCGGGCGTCTGGTTACACAGGGCCGCCGCTTTTTGCAGTCTTGGGGTGAGCCAGAGTTGTTCGTCGTGCGCCATGAGTCATCCCTTATACAATGCGAAACGCATCCACCAGCACGCATCGACGCAGCCGCACAAAGGTACGTGCGCTGGTCACGCCTTCGCCGGTTGGCGTAGTGATAGTCATGGTGGTCCAGCCTTCTCCGCCCAATCCAAGCCCGGCAATGCACGGCCCGTTTTTGACGAAAATGCTGGTGTCGATGGCGTTCGCCATCTGGTTCATGTTGTCGATATTGCGCGAGTGCATCGCCGCCGTATGGTGGCAACCGCCTTCAAGCTGAACCGCCAGGGCGATGGCTTCTTCGACGTTGGCGACCCGTACCACCGGCAGTACCGGCATCATCATTTCAGTGACAGCAAACGGATGGTTAGCTGGCGTTTCCACAAACAGCAGGCGCGTTTGATCCGGGACGTTCAGGCCGATGGCTGCGGCAATCTTGCCCGCGTCACGACCGACCCAGTCACGGCTGACGGTGCCTTTGCCGCGTTCATCGATATTCTTCAGCAGCACTGGCTGGAGCTGTTCGGCCTGAGCGGCGGTCAGTTTCACCGCGTGCTGACCTTCCATCAGACGCATCAGCTCGTCGGCGACGCTATCCACCACAATCAGCACTTTTTCGTCGGCACAGATGATGTTGTTATCAAACGACGCGCCTTTGACGATGGATTGTGCAGCGCGCGGCAGGTCGGCGGTCTCATCCACCACCACCGGGGGATTACCGGCACCGGCGGCGATCAGGCGTTTATTAGTATGTTTACGCGCCGCGTCCACCACCGCTTCGCCGCCGGTCACCACCAGCAGGCCAATACCGGGATATTTGAACAACCGCTGGGCGGTTTCGATATCCGGGTTCGCCACGGTGACCAGCAAATTTTCCGGGCCACCGGCGGCGACCACCGCCTGATTGAGGAGGGTGATTGCCCGCTGAGAGACCTTTTTCGCCGCCGGATGCGGGGCAAACACGACGCTGTTGCCTGCGGCAATCAGGCTGATGGCGTTATTAATCACCGTCGCCGCCGGATTGGTGGACGGCGTGACCGAGGCCACCACGCCCCACGGCGCATTTTCAATCAGCGTCAGGCCGTTATCGCCGGTCAGCACCTGCGGAGATAAACACTCGACGCCCGGCGTGCCGCGCGCCTGCGCCACGTTTTTGGCAAATTTATCGTCAACGCGTCCCATGCCGGTTTCGCTGACGGCAAGTTCCGCTAATTCTCGGGCGTGTTTTTCGCCCGCTTCGCGAATGGCATGAATGGCAAGCTGGCGCATCGCCACGCTCTTCAGCCCCTGCTGGGCCCGCTTTGCTGCCGCCACTGCGTCATCCAGGGAGGCAAAAACGCCCATCTCATGAACAGTGCTGGCCGGCTGGCTGCTGTCTTTCATTTTCAGCAGTACCGCTTTCACCACCTGTTCAATATCCTGTTGATTCATGATGTTCAGTCCTATTTATGGAAAACCACTTTCCCGCCAGCCACCACTTCATCGACGATGCCAATGACGCACAGATCGACCGGTGATAATTCGCTGCGATGCGCCTGGCGCGCGGAACTGCCGCTGACCAGCAGTACCCACTCTCCGGTTCCCGCCCCGATACTGTCGATAGCGACGGCACACTGCCCGTCGGGGTTGCCCTGGGCATCGATCATTTCCACCATCAGCAATTTGTCATGCGCCAGTCCCTGATGGCGGACGGTACATACGATTTGTCCTGTGACGACTGCCAGTTTCATATCCGCCTCCATGGATTGCCCGTTGGGTCGTAGGCCTTGAATCTGCGCACCATCAGGCAATGGCGCGCATTCATGCCGGATGGCGACGCTGCGCGTCTTATCCGGCCTACCATCAAATGTTGCTGTCGCCTTTGAAGCTGATCGGGAACACTTCCTCCAGATCGCCGTGCGGGCGTGGAATCACGTGTACAGAGACCAGCTCGCCAATGCGCTGCGCCGCAGCGGCGCCAGCATCGGTTGCGGCTTTGCACGCCGCCACGTCGCCACGCACCATGGCCGTACACAGGCCACCGCCAATCTGCTTCACGCCGACCAGCTTCACGCGTGCGGCTTTTACCATCGCATCTGAGGCCTCAATCAGCGCAACCAGGCCCCGGGTTTCAATCATTCCTAATGCTTCCATCGTGTTTTCCTCTCATTAAAGGGGTCCAGAACGGGACCGTTCATTCAACCAGTGTGTGTAAGCTGCGTTCGCGGCTCACGTCAGCCTGGCGCGGCACGGCTGCCACCAACGCCAGTTCGATAATTTCCTGCACGCTACAGCCTCGGGAGAGGTCGTGAAGCGGCGCGGTAAGCCCCTGAATTAGCGGCCCAACAGCGCGATAGCCTCCCAGACGCTGAGCGATTTTGTAGCCAATATTGCCCGCCTCCAGCGACGGGAAAATCATCACGTTGGCGCGGCCTTGCAGCGGGCTGTCAGGCGCTTTTTGCGCGGCGACCTCCGGTACGAAAGCGGCGTCAAACTGCAATTCACCGTCCACAAGCAGTTGCGGCGCACGTTCGCGAACGAGCTCTGTCGCCTGCTGCACGTTGGCAACATTGGGGTGACGGGCGCTGCCGTTGCTTGAAAATGACAGCATCGCCACGCGCGGCTCTTCGCCGGTAATGGCCCGCCAAGTGTCGGCACTGGCGATAGCGATATCCGCCAGCTGCGCCGCCGTCGGCTGCGGCACTACGCTGCAATCGGCGAACCCTAATGCCGGACCGGCATACTGCGGCAGCATCAGGAAAATAGACGACAATGTTTTGCACCCGGGTTGCAGGCCAATCACCCGCAGCCCTGCGCGCAGCACGTTCGCCGTTGACGACAGGTTGCCTGCGATACACACATCAGCCTCACCGGCGCTCACCATGGCGGCAGCGAACATTAGCGGGTCGCTAAGCTTTTCCACTGCGTCCGGCGGCGTTTTTTCTCCGGCACGGGCAAGCCAGCGTTGCGCAAAACGCTGGCGCATACTCAGGTTGCTGTGTGGGTCGATGACCTGAATGCCATCCATCGCCATACGATGACTCAGGGCAAACTGACGCAGCGCAAACGGACTGGCGACCAGAACGGGGCGAGCCAGACCGTACTGTTGCAGGTAATGCGCCGCTTTCAGCACGCGTTCGTCCAGCGCATCAGGAAAGACGACTCTGGCGGGGGCGCGTACCGCCAGTTCGCGGGCGCGTTCAATGATCATGGCTTCTCTCCCAACCGTTGTTGAATTTGGGCGACCGTCAGCGGATGTTTCGCCACGCTCAAAATCATCATCACGTAAACCGTGCTGGAGAGACGGTTCAGCGCCTGTAAAATGTCCGGGCGCAAGACCTCAAAACTACGGGTAATAAACACTTGTGCGGCGAGGGTTTCTGTTTCACGGACTTTGGTTCGCAGCAGATTAAGCAGCGCCGCATCGCGACCGTGGCTGGCCTCCGGCACCAGGTGATCGTGGTCGAGATAGCGCAGCGGCTGGTGGGAAAGCCGATGCAGCTCATCCTCGTTCAGCCCGACGATAGACTGCGCCGCCAGCGGTTCATCTATAGCGTCGGCGCGCATAATGTTGCCCAGCCGCGAGCGGATATCGAAAAGCCACGGCTGCCAGGGTTCCGCCAGTTCGATTTGTAGCCACACGGTTAGCGCGATGGCGCTGTCGAGCGCGGCGCGAAAGCCGAGGCGCGGGTCGCTTTTGGCGACCATTTTGTCCGCCGTCAGATGGGTCAGCGTATCGGGCTTTTTCACCACCGGCTGGCGGCACAGTTCACAGCAGGCCTGTGGGTGCGTATCGCTACTGGTTAAGCCATGTACCGGCTGCGGCTGCTGTTCGTCATCATCGACAAACAGCCGGCCTTGCGGATCCAGAAACTTAATGCGCAGGCGGCGGCTTTCCAGCAGTTCCCGGGCCGAGGGCGTCAGTCGTGCATCAGCGGGCAGATGGATTTCCGATCCTTCGCTGAGCGTATGATTCGCTCTGAGCCACGTTTCGGTGATGAAATCGTTCATACGGATTGCCAGTTCGCAGGCCAGGCGACGTACAGAAAGCGCACGGACGTTGGCGTGCCAAATTCAATGCTGGAGCCTTTAGGGATGAACATGACATCTCCGGCTTTGGCAATCATGGTTTCGCCTTCATGGCGTACATGCAATTCGCCCTCAAGCACCATGTCGATTTCGTCGTAGTTCAGCGTCCACGGGAAAAAGGCGTTGTCCCACTGCATAAACCCGGCGGCCATGCTGCTGCCGTCCTGCTCTGTAACCAGATCGGTTAAGCCGACGCAGTGCGGTTCGGCGCCGTCGAAGCGGCCAAATTTCACACTGCTGCCGTCAATGACTTTCACGCCGCCTTTACCCGTGACGGAGGTAAAGCTCGGCTGCATCGTCCCCAGTTCCAGCGACTGCTTTTCCTTGAGCACTTTTTCCATCAACTGCGCCACCAGGCTTTCAGTAAACTGCCCTTCCGGGAGCTGCGCGATGATGGCTTCCCGAATGCGCTGGCTTTCGCTTTTACACGCCTGCGCCGATGTGGATGCCGGGACGGACTCGTCGCATTCGGTAATCGTGAATCCCAGTAGTTCCGCCACTTCGCGAGCCTCCGGGGTAATAATGCTGGCGCGCAGCACTACCGACATCGCCTGTTCGCCGCGGGCGTGGGCCGCACGAATATCGTTAGCTGTGATAAGTTTTTTCACCTGCCTCTTCCTCCTGTTCACTGAGAGCCGCCAGATAATCCACCAACTGCCGCACGCTTTGCGGGTCGTGGCCGTTGAGCTCGAAAATCGGCTCCCGGAATCCAATCTCGCAAAGCAACTGCCGCGTAGCGGCGACGTCGGCATCCGGCATGTCCGTTTTGCTGATAACGGCGATATGTCGTTTACGGGTTCCAACATCCAATAACCCGGCAGGTAAGCGACTTTCTTTATCGTTTGCCGCGTGGACATAAATCAGCGTGTCCACATCCTGCAACGTGGTAATTAAGGCGTGATACCAACGGGGATGGCTAAAATATTCACCCGGCGTATCGATATCGCCATGATCATTAAATTCCACGGCCTGCGTTTTTCTGGCGAGGGAATAATTTCCCCGTAACGCGTTAAAAAGCGTTGTCTTTCCGGCACCGACCGCGCCGACAAAAGCAATACGTTTCATTACCGCCACCAATTAACTTTTTGTTAACTCACACAGGGTAAAGTTTAATAATCGCCCCAGCCCGCTGACCGTCTGTAATAGCGCTTCTTCTACTGCGCCGACGGTGCCATAAATCACCAGCGCGCCGCTAAATCTGTCGAGAAAACCGATGTGTACATCCGCAGCCTTCATCGCTAAATCGCCAGCGATCATGGCCGTTTCCCCCGGCGTTAAGGTCATAATGCCAATCGCGCCGGCATCGGGAACGCCGATCTTTTTCGCCAGTTCTTCACCAGGGTGCGCAATGAGATGCGCCAGCGTGACCTGTTTGCCCGGCACAAATTCCTGAATAATGCGTTCTTTATTCATTGCTCACCGTCTCCACTGAAACTGCCGTCATCGTGGCAATTTTTTGTCGGAGTAAATAACAAAATTCGGCAAGGTGATGTAAAAGGTGAGGTAGATCACTAAGAGAAAGAAAATAAAAGGGACTTCTGTCGAAGGTGTTAACGATAAATATCGTGGTGCATCACATTTTCAGGCGTCATTCTGAATTTAAGCTTGTTCCTCAATAAATACCCACTGGCTATTCTTTGTATTACTATTATTGATAAAAATAATGCGTATCACTCGATTTGTGCATAGTACAGATTCAGTGAAATAAGTAGGGGTAACGCAATAGGTTCCAGAATATCCCCACCCGAGCCTTTCATACCATGGCGAAGCCCAGCGGCGCATAAAAAAAGCGCAGGAGAACCTGCGCCAGAAGAGAGAGTAATGCGTTATTAAAGCGGCGTGGTTTGCGCTTCAACTACCGCTAACGCCACCATATTCACGATACGGCGTACAGAGGCGATCGGCGTTAATACATGTACCGGTTTAGACACGCCCATCAGGACCGGGCCGACCGTGACGCCTTCGGAACTGGAGACGCGGAGTAAGTTGTAACTAATGCGGGCGGCTTCCATATTCGGCATCACCAGAATATTGGCGGCTCCCTTCAGCGGACTATCCGGCATCCGGTCATTACGAATACTTTCCACCAACGCCGCATCACCGTGCATCTCACCGTCAATCATCAGATCGGGCGCTCGTTCGCGTACCCGCTCAAGGGTTTCGCGCATTTTGCTGGCGGACAGCGAATTTGAGGAACCAAAGTTAGAGTGCGACAACAGCGCGACTTTCGGCTCAATACCAAAGCGGCGAACGGTTTCCGCCGCCATTACGGCGATCTCCGCCAACTGTTCCGGCGTGGGATCTTCGTTAACATAAGTATCGGCGATAAAAGTGTTGCCGCTTGGCAGCAGTAAGGCGTTCATCGCCCCTGCCGTATGCACGCCGTCACGGTAGCCAAAGACGGCTTTCACGACGCTGAAATGCTCATGGTAGTCGCCGATGGTGCCGCAGATCATCGCATCCGCTTCCCCACGCTGCACCATGATCGCGCCAATGGCCGTATGGTTGCCGATCATCGCACGCTGCGCCTGTTCCTGAGTTACCCCGCGACGCTTCATGATCTGGTAATACTCGCTCCAGTACTCTTTGAAGCGCGGATCGGATTCATTATTCACGATCTCGAAATCAACGCCCGCTTTGATCTGTAACCCCAGTTTCTGGATACGCATTTCGATCACGCTCGGACGCCCGATCAGGATGGGCTTCGCCAGCCCCAGGGTGATCAACTCCTGGGTTGCGTGCAGCACGCGCGCCTCTTCCCCTTCCGGCAGCACTACGCGCTTCGGATCTTTGCGTGCCTGCGAGAAGATCGGCTTCATGAACAGGTTGGTTTTGTAGACAAACTCGGTCAGTTTATCGATATAGGCATCAAAGTCAGCAATCGGGCGCGTCGCCACGCCGGAATCCATTGCCGCTTTCGCGACCGCCGGAGCGATTTTGACAATCAGGCGCGGATCGAACGGTTTCGGAATAATGTATTCCGGCCCAAAGCTCAGGTCCTGATCGCCATAGGCCGAGGCCACCACTTCGCTCTGTTCGGCATGCGCCAGCTCGGCAATCGCACGGACCGCCGCCAGTTTCATCTCTTCGTTGATCGCCGTCGCGCCGACGTCCAGTGCGCCGCGGAAGATAAACGGGAAGCACAATACGTTGTTCACCTGGTTCGGATAGTCGGAACGACCGGTACAGATGATGGCGTCCGGACGCACTTCTTTCGCCAGCGGCGGCAGAATTTCCGGTTCCGGGTTGGCCAGCGCCAGAATCATTGGCGCGCGGGCCATTTTCTTCACCATCTCCTGAGTCAGCACTTTCGGGCCTGAACAGCCGAGGAAAATATCCGCGCCGTCAATGACTTCATCCAGCGTGCGCTTGCCGCTGTCGTCTACCGCATAGGCCGCTTTGGTCTCCGCCATATTCGGCTCACGGCCTTTGTAAATAACGCCCTTAGAGTCGCACACCACGATGTTGTGCTTTTGCATCCCCAACGCGACCAGCAGGTTCATACAAGCGATTGCCGCCGCCCCTGCGCCGGAGACGACCATCCGCACGTCGGAAATATTTTTCTCTACGACTCGCAGGCCATTAAGAATGGCGGCAGTACTGATGATCGCCGTTCCGTGCTGATCGTCATGGAAAACCGGGATGTTCATGCGCTCGCGCAGTTTCTGTTCAATATAGAAACATTCCGGCGCTTTAATGTCTTCGAGGTTAATGCCGCCAAAGGTCGGCTCCAGCGCTGCGACCACATTGATAAATTTGTCCGGATCAAGCTCATCGACTTCAATGTCAAACACATCGATGCCGGCGAATTTTTTAAACAGAACGCCTTTGCCTTCCATGACCGGCTTGCCGGCCAGCGCGCCAATGTTGCCTAACCCCAGCACCGCTGTACCGTTGGAAATGACCGCGACAAGGTTGCCGCGCGCGGTGTATTTGTAGGCTGCCAGCGGATCTTTTTCGATTTCCAGGCAGGGCGCCGCCACGCCTGGCGAGTAAGCCAACGCCAGATCGCGTTGGGTGGCAAGGGGCTTAGTCGGAGAAACCTGAATTTTACCGGGTACCGGAAATTCGTGGAAATCAAGGGCGCTTTGTTTTAACTGCTCATCCATTTTGTTGTTCCTTTCACGTATCGTTCAAAAAGTGACGCGGCCTGGTGCGCCGCACATTATCACCGTACTGCGCAACACAAACTTTGAAGGTCTGCAAACTATCACGACGCGGCGCAAGAGTTTGTTATCAACTTATAACAGCCATGTTACCTGCTTATACCAGCAATACCATGCCTGTCTGCTATGCTTTTTGGTTATGTAGTGTATCAATCTTTCAGAAGTGTGAATCAACACACTCATCTAACACTTTACTTTTCAAGGAGTATTTCCTATGAACCAGCTAGACGGCATCAAACAATTCACTACCGTCGTCGCCGATAGCGGCGACATCGAGTCCATCCGCCACTACCAGCCGCAGGATGCCACGACAAATCCCTCTTTACTGCTGAAAGCCGCCGGGCTTGAGCAGTATGGTCATTTGATTGAGGATGCGATTGCCTGGGGGAAAAAACACGGCGGTACGCAGGAACAGCAGGTTGCAGCAGCCAGCGATAAACTGGCGGTTAATTTTGGCGCGGAAATACTGAAAAGTATTCCCGGTCGCGTCTCTACTGAAGTCGACGCGCGGTTATCGTTCGATAAAGAAAAAAGTATCGAGAAAGCGCGCCATCTGGTGGATCTCTACCAGCAGCAGGATATTGATAAATCGCGCATTCTGATCAAGCTCGCCGCGACCTGGGAAGGTATCCGCGCCGCCGGGCAGCTCGAAAAAGAAGGCATTAATTGCAACCTGACGCTGTTGTTCTCTTTTGCCCAGGCGCGCGCCTGCGCCGAAGCGGGCGTCTATTTAATCTCTCCGTTCGTGGGCCGAATTTACGACTGGTATCAGGCGCGTAGTCCGCTGGAGCCGTATGTCGTGGAGGAAGATCCCGGCGTGAAATCGGTACGCAATATCTACGATTACTTTAAACAACATCGCTATGAAACCATCGTGATGGGCGCAAGTTTCCGCCGTACTGAGCAAATCCTCGCGCTAACCGGCTGCGATCGACTGACTATCTCCCCTAACCTGCTTAAAGAGCTGAAAGAAAAAGAAGAACCGGTGATCCGTAAACTGGTGCCTTCCTCGCAGATGTTCCACCGTCCTACGCCAATGACGGAAGCGGAGTTCCGCTGGGAACATAATCAGGACGCGATGGCCGTAGAGAAGCTGTCGGAAGGTATCCGTCTTTTTGCTGTTGACCAGCGCAAACTGGAAGACCTGCTTGCCGCCAAACTATAAACCTTGCATGGAGTGATTTATGTCCCGTAAAGACCTTGCCAATGCGATTCGTGCGCTGAGCATGGATGCCGTTCAAAAAGCCAATTCCGGGCACCCCGGCGCGCCGATGGGGATGGCGGATATCGCTGAAGTGCTATGGAACGATTTTCTTAAACATAACCCCACCGATCCGACCTGGTATGACCGTGATCGTTTTATCCTTTCCAACGGTCACGCCTCCATGCTGCTCTATAGTCTGCTGCATTTAACCGGTTATGACCTGCCGCTGGAGGAGTTAAAAAACTTCCGTCAACTGCACTCTAAAACGCCAGGTCACCCGGAGATTGGCTATACGCCCGGCGTTGAAACCACCACCGGCCCGCTGGGCCAGGGGCTGGCGAATGCCGTCGGGCTGGCGATTGCCGAGCGTACGTTAGGCGCACAGTTCAACCGGCCGGACCATGAGATTGTCGACCACTACACCTATGTCTTTATGGGCGACGGCTGTCTGATGGAAGGGATCTCGCATGAGGTGTGTTCGCTGGCTGGTACGCTGGGACTGGGCAAACTGATCGGCTTTTACGATCACAACGGCATCTCCATTGATGGCGAAACCGAAGGCTGGTTTACCGACGATACCGCCAAACGTTTTGAAGCCTACCACTGGCATGTCGTGCATGACATTGACGGGCACGATCCGGAAGCGGTGAAAAAAGCCATTCTGGAAGCCCAGAGCGTAAAAGACAAACCTTCGCTAATTATCTGTCGGACGGTGATAGGTTTTGGCTCGCCGAATAAAGCCGGGAAGGAGGAGTCGCACGGCGCGGCGCTGGGCGAAGAAGAGGTGGCGCTGACCCGCCAGAAGCTGGGATGGCATCATCCGGCGTTTGAGATCCCAAAAGAGATTTACCGCGCGTGGGATGGCCGTGAAAAAGGCGAGAAAGCGCAGCAGCAGTGGCAGGAAAAGTTTGCTGCTTATGAGAAGGCTTATCCTGAGCTGGCCGCGGAGTTTACCCGCCGGATGAGCGGCGGATTGCCAGAGACATGGGAGTCCGCCACGCAAAAATTTATTAACGACTTGCAGGCTAATCCGGCCAAAATCGCCACCCGTAAAGCATCGCAAAATACGCTCAATGCCTATGGTCCCCTGTTGCCGGAACTGTTGGGCGGATCGGCGGATCTGGCGCCGAGCAACCTGACTATCTGGAAAGGTTCGACCTCGTTGAAAGAGGATCCGGCAGGTAATTACATCCACTATGGCGTGCGCGAATTCGGCATGACCGCCATTGCCAACGGCATCGCCCACCACGGCGGCTTTGTACCGTATACCGCCACGTTTCTGATGTTTGTCGAATATGCGCGTAACGCGGCGCGTATGGCGGCCTTAATGAAAGCCCGGCAGATTATGGTCTATACCCACGACTCCATCGGTTTGGGCGAAGATGGCCCGACGCACCAGGCCGTGGAACAACTGGCGAGCCTGCGCTTAACGCCAAACTTCAGCACCTGGCGTCCCTGCGATCAGGTTGAGGCGGCGGTCGGCTGGAAGCTGGCCATTGAACGTCACCACGGGCCGACGGCGCTGATTCTCTCGCGGCAGAATCTGGCGCAGGTGGAACGCACGCCGGAACAGGTGAAAGCGATTGCCCGCGGCGGTTATATTCTGAAAGATAGCGGCGGCAAGCCGGATATCATTCTGATCGCTACCGGATCGGAAATGGAAATTACCCTCCAGGCGGCGGAAAAATTGACTGGCGAGGGGCATAACGTTCGCGTGGTGTCGTTGCCTTCAACGGATATTTTCGATGCGCAGGACGAGGCATATCGCGAATCAGTGCTACCGGCGCACGTGACCGCCCGCGTCGCGGTGGAAGCCGGTATAGCCGACTACTGGTATAAATATGTTGGCCTAAAAGGCGCAATTATCGGCATGACGGGATACGGTGAATCCGCCCCGGCTGACAAATTGTTCCCGTATTTTGGCTTTACCGTGGAAAATATTGTAGAAAAAGCCCGCCGGGTGCTGAACATCAAAGGCTAAGGCGAGCGTTAGCAACACAGACTTTGCACAGTCTGCAGACCTGTTCTGTAGGCTGTGCAAAATTACTTCGTAGACTCAGGCGCATCTGACTGCCCGATGACGACCTCATCAATGGATTTATGGCACATCAGGCAAAAGGCCTTTTTTTTATGCGCCTGTAATGTTGAATCCCATGCCGCTGATCCGCCTTCTTTATTCACTTTCTCTCTTATCGCCGCCAGCCGATCTATTTCATAATAAGCGCTCAGGCAGCCACAATGGGGGCATAATACGGGGCCATTATTTATTTTCATACTATTTCCTGCTGTGGTGAGGCTATCGGGTAAAGTAACAATCCTACCGTAACGTAGCAATCTCTATACCATAAATGAAACCTCAATAGGTGTATCCCTATTCTGAAAAGGGGATAACAACCAGGATTCAACGCGTGATCCACAGCGTAGGCCAGGCATCCGGCCCGTGCCAGTTATCGCAGCTCGGTTCTTCGGCATAACGTACCAGACGAAAACGATCGCCATCATAACGCCAGCGCGTCTGGATACCACAGTCGGTTAACCCCCGCCCTTTCGCCAACGTCACCAGCTCGCGCGTTTTCTCGTCAAAGAAGGCGTTCATCAACTCCATGTCATTACTTTCGACGCCGCGATTAAACGGCAGCCGCAAACGTACGGCGCGCGAGACGAGCGTTTTTTTGCGTGAAACTACCCAGGCGAGATCAATAGTGTTATAGGCGCCGGCTTCGCAGTTAACAATCAATAACGCTTTATCATCCGTCAACGCGCTGACCTGCGTCTCGCGACGCAGCGGGTCAAGCGAACAACGAATGCCGTTTACCCGCCATGCTGCGTAGTCCAGCAGATCGTCGCGTTCTTCCTCACTCAGCGGTACGGGCGTTGGATTAATCACGGCGATCCCCTTTAATGCCGGTGCCGGGGGCACGCTGAGCGGCGGTTCGTTTCCTTTTTCAATCCAGGCGGTTTCGCTGCCCACACGTTTTTGTTGCGCGTCGATAAACAGTAATGCCGCTTTTAATCCCGCCAGCGAAAGCGTCTGAACGCCGTTTTTTAAGGTGATAGCCTGCGCATCCTGAATCGTCTGTAAAAATGCGGTGATGGTGGCAGGATCGCCGGTCATGAGATGCCAGGGCGACACGCGCCAGTGTGGACTGTTGAACGAAAGCGGTTTGCCATCCAGCAATAAGCGAGGCGCAATTGCGGCTTCTTTAGCGTCGGGCGGCGCCAAACCGCCGCGGTCGATACGCAGTACCGCATCGGTTCGCGCCCCGGCGCTGCGGCTTAATGTCATCACCAGCCCATGATGTTCGCCAGTATTGCGCGCTACGCAAAAATTTTGGTTATTGCAGGTGACCTGCCAGTCGGAAAAAGTCCGTTGCGCTGGCGCAGCCCACAGTAGCTGGACCGGCAACAGGCCAAACAGACAAAAAAGAATAACGCGGTAGCGCATGAACGGAACAACCCCAGATTCAGAACAACACAGCTAAGGCGGTATCTTCCTTGCGCGCATCAGGGTTCTCAATCAGATTTATCGGATTGGTCTTTTTTGTGTAAAGAAATATATTTCTTTTTTTTCAGTCCATTAGATGAGACGTCTGTAAATAGTTAAGCAATAACACGGTCTTACCGTCCCGAATCTCGCCTGAGCGCACCATTTCCAGCGCCCGGGAAAACGGCAGTTCAAGCACCTCAATCTCTTCGTCCTCCACGCCGCCGCCGATGCTGGCACGCTCGCTATCATGATATTCGGCAATGAAGAAATGAATCAGCTCCGTGACGCCGCCTGGCGACATATACAGCTCAAATATCTTGCGTACCTCACCAACGTCATACCCTGTCTCTTCAATGGCCTCTTTACGGATACAGGCCTCCGGCTCGTCGTTATCAAGCAGGCCAGCGCAGGTTTCAATTAACATACCGTCTTGATTACCGTTGACCCATGTCGCCACGCGAAACTGACGAACCAGAAGCACGGTTTTTTTAGTTGAGTTGTAAAGCAGAATGGTTGCGCCATTCCCGCGATCGTAAACCTCACGCTTGTGACGGATAACCTCGCCATTACGACGGGTCAGGTCATAGGTAATGTTGCGCAGAGTAAAATAATTATCAGAAAGAATTTTATCCTTAATAAGCGTAATGGTTTGCGACATGCTGGCTCCAGGGTGTAAAAAGAGCATTAATATTACGCCGTGAGGCCGGTTTTGTCTGCTGAAGGGTTAATCCTTAATGCCGACTGAACGGACGTACAGCCATATTTTTCTGTCACTGCCATGACCATATTCTGCTTCTCCGGGCCGCAGAGTCCATGCTCGCGATATGATTTGACGGCCGGAGTGAGACTGAGGGAATCATCATGAAATTTACTCTCGTTGCGACGGTTCTACTGACGTTTTCCCTTTCAGCTTTTGCCGTTGAGTATCCGGTATTGACCATCGCGAGCCCTGATCAGGTGGGGTTTGATAGCCAAAAACTTCACCGACTTGATGGCTGGATTCAAAATCAAATTGATGCCGGATATCCCAGCATCAATCTTCTGGTGATAAAAGATAATCATATTGTTCTACAAAAAGCCTGGGGCTATGCCAAAAAATATGACGGTTCCACGCTGTTAGCCCATCCCATTCGGGCGACCACTAACACGATGTATGATCTGGCTTCAAACACAAAAATGTATGCCACTAACTTCGCATTGCAAAAACTAGTGTATGAAGGAAAAATAGATGTCAATGATTTGGTATCAAAATATATCCCCGGCTTTAAGGATATGCCTGGGGATAAAATAAAAGGCAAAGATAAACTCCGCATTATTGATATTCTTCATCACGTCGCGGGCTTTCCTGCCGACCCACAATATCCCAATAAAAACGTCGCCGGTAAATTATTTTCACAGAGTAAAAGCACTACTCTGGAGATGATTAAAAAGACACCGCTGGAATATCAACCTGGGTCGAAGCATATCTACAGCGACGTGGATTATATGATTCTTGGTTTTATCATTGAATCGATAACGGCAATGCCATTAGATCGCTACGTCGAAACCACCATTTATAAACCGCTCGGATTAAAACATACCGTCTTTAACCCGCTGATGAAAGGCTTCACGCCGCCGCAAATCGCCGCAACGGAACTACATGGCAACACGCGTGACGGCGTGATTCATTTCCCCAATATTCGCACCGGTACACTATGGGGCCAGGTGCATGACGAAAAAGCCTGGTACTCAATGGGCGGCGTTTCAGGACACGCCGGACTGTTTTCTGACACCCATGATATGGCTGTGTTAATGCAAGTCATGCTCAATGGGGGCGGCTACGGTAACGTGAAGCTATTCGACGACAAAACGGTTGCGCAGTTTACTCGCCGCTCGCCAGAAGACGCTACCTTTGGTCTGGGGTGGCGCGTTAACGGCAACGCCTCAATGACCCCCACGTTCGGGGTATTAGCCAGTCCGCAAACGTATGGACATACCGGATGGACCGGCACGCTGACGTCTATCGATCCGGTTAATCATATGGCGATTGTGATTTTAGGTAACAGGCCGCACTCGCCGGTAGCAAATCCTAAAGTGAATCCAAATGTTTTTGTCAGTGGATTATTACCTGCGGCGACATATGGCTGGATTGTTGACCAGATATATGGTTCCTTAAAATAAAAATTAAGAGCCTATCCCACCAGGCGTTATTGACGCAGCCAGTTTGGACACGGACAGCGCGCAAAAACCGCAGCGTACACGTAGTACGTGAGGTTTGACTCGCTACGCTCGCCCTTCGGGCCGCCGCAAGCGGCGTTCAAAACGCTAACGCGTTTTGGCGAGCACTGCCCAGGTCCAAAATGGCAAGTAAAATAGCCCTAATGGGATAGGCTCTAAGAAGGGATTCTCATAGCGTCCCTTCCTTCAATTTACACTCTATTTTCAATACTAAGATTGGCCTCATCAGGCCGGTTAAACGTCGACCCGACGGAAAAATGTTTATCGCAGGGCGTCCAGCCCTGCGAGCGTCAACATTTCTGCAAACGGAGTAAGGTTAGCCAATAAGTTTAAGATTTTTTATCACTCAATCATTTAACCGTTCCAGGCCTTAACCGGCCTACAAATACGCTTATTTAGCTAACCAGTCGAGTATCCCCTGCGCGGCATGTCGGCCTTCTGCCATCGCCGTCACCACCAAATCGGCGCCGCGCACCGCATCGCCGCCAGCGAAAATTTTCGGGTTGGACGTCTGGTAACGAAACTCGCTCTCGACGCTGGCGGCAATACGTCCCCAGTTATCCACCTTCACGCCATGCGATTCCAGCCACGACATACCATGCGGATGAAAACCAAACGCCATAATGACCGCATCTGCCGGCATCACGAACTCGCTGTCCGGTACAGGTACCGGGCGGCGTCGCCCCTGACCATCCGGTTCGCCAAGCCGCGTACGCAAAAAGCGAA
Source organism: Salmonella sp. NW1250 (assembly GCF_051812965.1). Classification (NCBI taxonomy): domain Bacteria; kingdom Pseudomonadati; phylum Pseudomonadota; class Gammaproteobacteria; order Enterobacterales; family Enterobacteriaceae; genus Salmonella; species Salmonella sp. NW1250. The sequence continues at coordinate 55,999 of NZ_JAMNDD010000010.1, forward strand.
TACCGCTGGCGCGCCCGTGCGTATCCAGCACCAACTCAACCGGCTGAACGTTAAATTCAAAGTTCGCGCCCTCTTCCCGCGCGTTTTTCACCTCTTTTTTCGACCCCGGCATATTGGCCTCATCGCGGCGATAAGCGCAGGTGACGTTAGCAGCGCCATGACGCAGCGCCGTACGTACGCAGTCCATTGCGGTGTCACCGCCGCCCAGCACAACCACGTTAAGACCCGCAGTATCAATAAACGGCTCGTCAGGCAACGCCGGAAGCCCCATCACCTGTTTGGTATTGGCGATGAGGAATGGTAACGCATCATATACCCCCGGCGCGTCTTCATTCGGTAAATCAGCCTTCATGGAACGATAGGTTCCTACCCCGACAAAGACGGCGTCATAACTCTCCAGCAGCGTCTCCAGAGAAATATCTTTCCCTACTTCGCAGTTAAGCTCGAAACGAATCCCCATCGCGCTGAAGATCTCCCGACGGCGCGCCAGCAGAGATTTATCCAGTTTGAAAGCCGGAATACCAAAGGTGAGCAAACCGCCGATTTCCGGATGGCGATCGTAGACGGTGGCGCTTACGCCATGGCGCGCCAGCACGTCAGCGCAGGCAAGACCTGCCGGCCCCGCGCCGATAATCGCCACGCGCTTATCGCTCTTCTGTACGTCCGACAGGTCGGGACGCCAGCCTTTGCTCAGAGCGCGATCGGAGATATAGCGCTCAATGTTGCCGATGGTAACCGCGCCATACTCATCGCGGAGTGTACACGCGCCTTCGCATAGCCGGTCCTGCGGACAGACGCGCCCGGTAATTTCCGGCAGGCAGTTGGTCTGGTGAGAAAGCTCTACCGCCTCATCAATATCGCCAGCTTTCACCAGTTCGATCCACTGGGGAATATGGTTATGCAGCGGACAGGTCCATTCGCAGATACTGTGTTCCCCGCATGTGAGGCAGCGGGACGCTTCACGCTCCGCCTGCGCGGCGCGAAACGGCAGATAAATTTCCTCAAAGGTGGTTTTACGCGCTTCAATCGCCAGTTTATCCGGTTCGCCGCGCGGCGGCGTCGCCTGCATACGCTCGGCTTTGCTGCTTGCTGCCCCACTGTGTTGTGTATCCACGGTATGCCAGGGGCGAATCTCCTGCCGGGCGGTACGCAGCCGTCGCGTTTTAGCCAGACGGGTCAACGAGTCTTCGGTGACCAGTTGCAGCGCATCCGCCGGGCAATTTTCCACACAGGCCGGACCCTGTTCACGTCCCTGACACAGATCGCATTTATGCGCGCTGGCTTTGAACTGGTTTGGCGCGACGGGCGTCAATACCATCTGCATGGTGCCGAATGGACAGGCGACGACGCAGGATTTACAGCCGATGCACTTCTGCGCATTGACCTGCACGCTGTCGTTAATATGCGCGATCGCGCCGTTCGGACAGCTACGGGCGCAGGGCGCATCTTCGCAATGGTGACATGTGACCGCGCTGCGCTGGTGCTGATGTTTAATGACAGTAATTCGGGGCTGATAGCGCTGTGACGTCAGGACATGTCGCTCATCATTGTGAGCCATTACGCAGGCGACCTCGCAGGCATGGCAGCCCAGACACTGCTGGCTATTGGCCATAATAAAACGATTCATGGCATCCTTCTGTTTTGGTTGTAAAAACCTTATTCTTTATATGAGCATTGTTATTAACTGACGAAGGCGGGGTCGGCAATGTTCATCTGCCTAGGAAGCACAACTATCTGTCCAGAACCTGTGGCAGATCAATTTATTTCAAAGCAAATGCAATTGCGATTCAGCTAAATGCGGGGAGTGCCAGCGTGACGGTTAAACGCCCGGTCTCAGCCAGTCTGGCTAAGGCTTTTTTCTATATTGTGCTGTTGTCTATTCTGTCCACCGGCAGCGCATTACTGACGCTGACCAGCAGTTTACGGGATGCCGAAGCGATCAATATCGCCGGTTCGCTACGAATGCAGAGCTATCGGCTGGGTTACGATCTGCAAAGCCGTAGCCCGCAGATTAATGCGCATCGTCAACTTTTCCAGCACGCGCTCAACTCGCCGGTACTGCAAAATCTCAACGCCTGGTATGTGCCGCAGGCGGTGAAAACTCGCTACGCGCGCCTGCACGCCAACTGGCTGGAGATGAATAGCCGCCTACAGGACGGCGACATTGCCTGGTATCAGACCAATATCAACAATTATGTCGATCAAATTGATCTCTTCGTTCTGGCGTTACAGCATTACGCCGAGCGTAAAGTCATGCTGGTCGTCGCCATATCGCTGGCGGGCGGTATCGGCATATTTACTCTGGTCTTTTTTACCCTACGGCGTATTCGCCAGCAGGTCGTTCGCCCGCTGAATCAACTGGTCACCGCCAGTCAGCGTATTGAACATGGTCAGTTCGCCCCGCTGCCGCTGGATACCAGCTTACCCAATGAGCTGGGATTGTTGGCGAAAACGTTTAGCCAGATGTCGAGCGAGCTGCATAAACTTTACCGTTCGCTGGAAGCCTCGGTGGAAGAAAAAACGCACGATCTGCACGAAGCGCACCGCCGCCTGGAGGTGTTATACCAGTGCTCTCAGGCGCTGAATACCAGCCAAATCGACGTCCACTGTTTTCGCCATATTTTGCAAATTGTCCGTGAACATGACGCCGCCTGGTATCTGGAGTTAACCGTGGGCGATAACTGGCGGATTAGCGAAGGCACGCAAAGCCCCGACCTGCCGATGCAAATGCTGCCAGTGACGATGCAGGACACGGTCTATGGCGAACTCCACTGGCAAAGCCCCAACGTTAATGCCTCTACGCCGCTGCTGAACAGCGTCTCCACGATGCTGGGGCGTGGTTTGTACTTTAATCAGGCGCAAAAACACTTCCAGCAACTTTTGTTAATGGAAGAGCGCGCGACGATTGCCCGTGAGCTACACGATTCGCTGGCGCAGGTACTTTCTTATTTACGTATTCAGTTAACGCTTTTGAAGCGCGCCATTCCAGAAGATAACGCCGGCGCGCAAAGCATCATGGCGGATTTTTCCAGAGCGCTGAACGACGCCTACCGTCAGCTTCGCGAGCTACTCACCACGTTCCGTCTGACGTTACAGCAGGCCGATTTACCCTCCGCATTACATGAGATGCTGGAAGATTTACAGAGTCAGACCCCGGCCAAACTCACGTTGGATTGCCGTTTACCCACGCTGGCGCTGGATGCGCAAATGCAGGTGCATTTGTTGCAAATTGTGCGCGAAGCGGTCCTGAACGCCATTAAACACGCCAACGCGAGCGAAATCGCCGTGAGCTGCGTCACCGCGCCTGACGGCGATCATACCGTTTATATTCGCGATAATGGCATTGGTATCGGCGAACCGCATGAGCCTGCCGGACACTATGGTCTGAATATAATGCGTGAGCGCGCGGAGCGCCTTGGCGGCACGCTGAATTTTTCGCAACCCTCCGGCGGCGGCACACTGGTCAGTATCAGTTTTCGCTCCTCCAACAAGGAAGAGAGTCAGTTAACGTAAAGAACGGCAAATCGCCGGAAGGCCAGATGTCAGGCTTTCCGGCGTTGGCACAAAAAGTATGCTGTAAAAGCGCATGATAATTTACATTATCTCCTTTATTTCTCCACGTTTGGCTCGTAGCTTGCCGCTACAGTGAAGCAGTTCAAATCTATAACGATATGTAGAAACACGAGGTTTCCCTTTAATGGCGAATTTTTTTATCGATCGCCCCATTTTTGCCTGGGTGCTGGCTATCCTGTTGTGTCTGACAGGGGCGTTAGCCATTTTCTCTTTACCTGTTGAACAATATCCCGATCTGGCGCCGCCCAACGTACGTATTACCGCGAATTATCCGGGAGCGTCGGCGCAAACGCTGGAAAATACCGTAACCCAGGTTATTGAGCAGAATATGACGGGCCTCGATAATCTGATGTACATGTCATCACAAAGCAGCGGAACCGGACAGGCGACCATCACCCTGAGCTTTATTGCGGGAACCGATCCTGATGAGGCGGTTCAGCAGGTGCAAAATCAGTTACAGTCCGCGATGCGTAAACTGCCGCAGGCGGTACAGGATCAAGGCGTCACGGTACGCAAAACGGGCGATACCAATATTTTGACCATCGCTTTCGTCTCTACCGACGGTTCTATGGACAAGCAGGATATCGCCGACTACGTCGCCAGTAATATTCAGGACCCGCTCAGCCGCGTCAACGGCGTCGGCGATATTGACGCTTATGGTTCACAGTACTCTATGCGTATCTGGCTCGATCCGGCCAAATTGAATAGTTTTCAGATGACCACGAAAGACGTGACCGATGCAATTGAGTCGCAGAATGCGCAAATCGCCGTCGGGCAGCTTGGCGGTACGCCTTCGGTCGACAAACAGGCGCTGAACGCCACCATTAATGCGCAGTCACTGCTGCAAACGCCGCAACAATTTCGCGATATCACCCTGCGCGTTAATCAGGACGGTTCCGAGGTCAAACTGGGCGATGTCGCCACCGTGGAGCTGGGGGCGGAAAAATATGACTACCTCAGCCGTTTTAACGGCAAGCCGGCTTCCGGTCTTGGCGTTAAGCTGGCCTCCGGCGCGAACGAAATGGCGACCGCGAAGCTGGTGCTGGATCGCCTCAACGAGCTGGCGCAGTACTTCCCTCAAGGGCTGGAATACAAGATCGCGTATGAAACCACCTCCTTTGTCAAAGCCTCGATTATCGATGTGGTCAAAACGTTGCTGGAGGCTATCGCGCTGGTTTTCCTGGTGATGTACCTGTTCCTGCAAAACTTTCGCGCCACGCTAATTCCGACGATCGCCGTGCCGGTAGTATTAATGGGCACCTTCTCTGTGCTTTACGCGTTCGGCTACAGTATTAACACATTAACCATGTTCGCGATGGTGCTGGCGATCGGGCTCCTGGTCGACGATGCCATCGTGGTGGTGGAAAACGTCGAACGTATCATGAGCGAAGAAGGGCTCACGCCGCGTGAAGCGACGCGCAAATCCATGGGACAAATCCAGGGGGCGCTGGTCGGTATCGCGATGGTGCTGTCTGCGGTATTCGTGCCGATGGCGTTCTTTGGCGGTACCACCGGGGCGATTTATCGTCAGTTTTCTATCACCATTGTCTCGGCAATGGTGCTGTCGGTGCTGGTCGCCATGATCCTGACGCCGGCGCTGTGCGCAACGTTATTAAAACCGCTGCACAAAGGCGAACAGCACGGGCAACGCGGATTTTTCGGCTGGTTTAACCGTACCTTCAATCGTAATGCCGAACGTTATGAGAAAGGCGTAGCGAAAATTTTGCATCGCAGCCTGCGCTGGATTCTGATTTATGTTCTGTTGCTTGGCGGCATGGTGTTCCTGTTTCTGCGCCTCCCCACCTCCTTTCTGCCGCAAGAAGATCGGGGCATGTTCACTACGTCTATCCAGCTACCGAGCGGTTCTACGCAACAGCAGACTCTGAAAGTCGTTGAAAAGGTTGAAAACTATTACTTCACCCATGAGAAAGACAACATTATGTCGGTCTTCTCGACGGTAGGTTCCGGCCCTGGCGGGAATGGGCAAAACGTCGCACGCATGTTTGTTCGCTTGAAAGACTGGGACGCGCGCGATCCCACCACCGGCTCCTCGTTCGCCATTATTGAGCGGGCGACAAAAGCGTTTAACCAGATTAAAGAAGCTCGCGTCTTCGCCAGCAGCCCGCCGGCAATTAGCGGTCTGGGCAGCTCCGCCGGTTTTGATATGGAATTACAGGATCACGCCGGAGCAGGCCATGACGCGCTGATGGCCGCACGAGATCAACTCATTGAGCTGGCCGGGAAAAACAGTTCCTTGACCCGCGTGCGCCACAACGGCCTGGACGACAGCCCGCAACTGCAAATTGATATTGACCAACGAAAAGCGCAGGCGCTGGGCGTATCGATTGACGATATCAACGACACCCTGCAAACAGCCTGGGGATCGAGCTACGTCAACGACTTTATGGACCGTGGTCGCGTGAAGAAAGTCTATGTTCAGGCCGCAGCGAAATATCGTATGTTGCCGGATGATATTAATCTTTGGTATGTCCGTAACAAAGATGGAGGCATGGTCCCCTTCTCCGCCTTCGCCACCTCGCGCTGGGAAACCGGCTCGCCGCGTCTGGAACGCTATAACGGCTATTCGGCGGTAGAAATTGTCGGAGAGGCCGCGCCGGGGGTTAGTACCGGGACGGCGATGGATGTCATGGAGTCGTTGGTGCATCAGCTACCGGGCGGTTTTGGCCTGGAATGGACAGCCATGTCTTACCAGGAACGGCTCTCCGGCGCGCAGGCGCCCGCGCTGTACGCTATTTCGCTATTAGTCGTCTTCCTGTGTCTGGCGGCATTGTATGAAAGCTGGTCGGTGCCCTTCTCGGTGATGCTGGTTGTGCCGCTCGGCGTCATTGGCGCGCTACTCGCTACCTGGATGCGCGGGCTGGAAAACGATGTTTACTTCCAGGTGGGGCTGTTGACCGTTATCGGCCTCTCGGCGAAAAACGCGATTCTGATTGTGGAATTCGCCAACGAAATGAATCAGAAGGGACACGCGCTGTTAGACGCCACGCTGTACGCCAGCCGCCAGCGCCTGCGACCGATACTGATGACTTCGCTGGCGTTTATCTTTGGCGTATTGCCGATGGCCACCAGCACCGGGGCAGGCTCGGGTAGCCAACATGCTGTCGGAACCGGCGTGATGGGGGGAATGATCTCAGCAACCATTCTGGCTATCTTCTTTGTACCCCTGTTTTTCGTGCTGATACGTCGCCGCTTCCCGCTGAAGCCGCGCCCGGAATAAGCTCCCGGCCAGCCTGATACGAGGTGTCGGGCACAAAAAAGGCGACTTTCGTTGAGTCGCCTTTTCTTATCCCCTATGGGAGCGCGGTGCCTTCCAGGCATTTATTTACGAAGCATGACTTCGATAAAATCTTTCCAGTTCCCCAGTTCACGTTCAATCATAATAGCCTCTCTTATTATTATGGGTATTCTACGTAGTTAGCGGTATAGAGAGAAGTTCATTTAACCGATTGTTGCGATATCCTCTGGTTATGCTGTCTATGATATTACTATGGCGCTGTAGCCGTAAATTTTATGTGACTTACTGCAATATTTAGCAACATTAATACCTTTTCTACTACTTTATCAAATCGGGTTAAAAAACAATCAATTGCATGTGCGCAAAATAGGATTTTCCTCGCGAATTATAAACAAGCCACATCTGGAACGTTTTGGAATCATTATTCACATTCACTCAACAATGTTATATTGATTGCCGATCAGCGCTGGATAAATAACCATTAACAGCCACACTTATTATCCCGCAGACGATACTATTGATTATTTATTCGAATTTCGCGTTAAAGGATTCAATATGATTACCCTCTATGGCATTAAGAATTGCGACACGATCAAAAAAGCGCGCCGTTGGCTGGAGGAGCATGGCATTGATTATCGTTTTCACGATTACCGTGTGGATGGCATAGACCTCCCTCTTCTTAATACCTTTATTGCCGAACTCGGCTGGCAGCCGTTACTGAATACGCGCGGCACAACATGGCGCAAACTGGATGAAGGCGACCGCAGCGGGATTACCGATGCCGACTCCGCCGCTGCTCTCATGGTTGAACAGCCGGCAATCATCAAACGCCCATTGCTCTGCGCGCCCGGGAAGCCTATGCTGCTTGGTTTCAGTGAATCCCGTTATCAGCAGTTTTTTGATGAGGTGTAGTCTATGTCGTGCCCGGTTATTGAGCTGACACAGCAACTTATTCGTCGCCCCTCCCTGAGTCCGGATGACGCAGGCTGTCAGGCATTAATGATTGAACGCCTGCGTAAAATCGGTTTTACCATTGAGCATATGGATTTTGGCGACACGCAAAATTTTTGGGCATGGCGTGGACGTGGCGAAACGCTGGCGTTCGCCGGGCATACTGACGTCGTACCGGCTGGCGATGTCGATCGCTGGATCAATCCGCCGTTTGAGCCTACGATTCGCGACGGAATGTTGTTCGGTCGCGGCGCGGCGGATATGAAAGGTTCACTGGCGGCCATGGTGGTGGCTGCTGAACGTTTTGTTGCGCAGCATCCTCATCACCGGGGCCGCCTCGCGTTTTTGATTACCTCTGATGAGGAAGCCAGCGCAAAAAATGGCACCGTAAAGGTGGTTGAAGCGCTGATGGCCCGTAACGAGCGGCTGGATTACTGTCTGGTCGGCGAACCCTCCAGTACCGAAATTGTGGGCGATGTCGTCAAAAACGGGCGTCGCGGTTCCCTCACCTGTAACCTCACTATTCATGGCGTTCAGGGGCACGTCGCCTATCCGCATCTGGCGGATAACCCTGTTCATCGCGCTGCGCCTTTTCTTAATGAACTGGTCGCTATCGAGTGGGATCGGGGCAATGACTTTTTCCCGGCCACCAGTATGCAGGTAGCCAATATCCAGGCAGGCACCGGCAGCAATAATGTCATTCCCGGCGAACTGTTCGTGCAATTTAACTTCCGTTTCAGCACGGAACTGACCGATGAGATGATCAAAGAGCGGGTACATGCGCTGCTTGAGAAGCATCAGCTACGTTATACCGTAGACTGGTGGCTTTCCGGCCAGCCGTTCCTGACCGCACGCGGCAAGCTGGTGGACGCGGTGGTAAACGCCATTGAGCACTATAATGAAATTAAACCGCAATTACTGACGACGGGCGGTACGTCCGACGGACGTTTTATCGCCCGTATGGGAGCGCAGGTGGTAGAACTGGGGCCGGTGAACGCCACCATTCATAAAATTAATGAATGTGTGAATGCCGCCGATCTCCAGCTACTGGCCCGTATGTATCAACGCATTATGGAACAGCTCGTCGCCTGATGAGCGTTCCGGTAAGAGGAAATAAGCATGGACTGGCTGGCAAAATATTGGTGGATTCTGGTATTGGTGTTTCTGGTAGGCGTACTGCTGAATGTGATCAAAGATCTCAAACGCATCGACCATAAGAAATTCCTTGCCAATAAACCTGAACTGCCCCCGCATCGCGATTTTAACGATAAGTGGGACGATGAAGAAGACTGGCCGAAGAAAGATCAGCCGAAAAAGTAACCGGATAACATGCCGGACAGGTATCGCTATCCGGCATGGTCCCCACCGCCGGGCATTACGTCGCGCAAACGCTGCGTTCGTCCGGCATCCAGCGCAATCAGCGCCTGCGCCACCTGCGCACGCTGCAACGCCAGCAGAGCTTTACGGCCTGAAATGCGTAGCCGGGCGCACAGTTCGGCATCGCTGGCTTTTTCTTCCAGCCGCCCTCTCAGCGCCGGTAATGGCAATGCGCTGTATTGCAGTAAACGATGCAGGCAACCTAACGATGTCAGTAGCGGGCGGTGCGCGAAAGCAAAACCGACCAGCTCACGCCAGTCTTCATCATTAAGCGCCTGTTCGCGTAACGCCGCCAGCGGTATCGCCTCGCCGTTCCACTGCGTCAGGATATCCGCATCGCGGCGCAAACGTTGGTGTTCCTGCTGCGCCAGCCGTTTTCCCGCGTCGCTCAGCGGCAATAACGCCATCGCCGTATAGCAACCACTGCTCGCCTCCCGATGGTTGCCCATCCGTACCAGCACAAAGCCGCAGCGCTGCCAGAAGCGCCACAGCTCCGGCGTATAGCCAAAGCTGACGGAAAGATAATCACACTGCGCCGCCTGCTCGCACGCGCAGGCAATCAACTGCTGACCGATGCCTTCGCGCTGGCGGGCGGGGTGCACCGCGATACGGCTTACGCGACGCCCGACCAGCGTCGCGGCTAAAGGGTCGCTACCGTGCGCCGCCAGCGACTGCGCCACCAGATTTCCACGCGGCCGCCGGAAACCGCCCCATACAGCGTGACTGAGTTCTGCGGATAACCCACCCTCTTCGACCAGCCAGAGGGCGCCCGCCACACGGTTATTCGCCGTAGCCTGCAAGAAATGCTGTCCTGGCGCATCCATCATTCGGCGCAGATCCAGCGGCGAAGTACGATAGTGCGCCCCCGACAGTAACTGATACACAGCCCTCGGCAACGCGGGCGTCTTCCCCCAGGCCTGTTGGTAAAACGCCGAGATTGCTATCGCGCCATGTGGCGCCTGCGCAAACGCTTCATCGTCGAATATCAGCGCCTCGCTGACGATATTTTCCAGCGGGCATTCTGGCGCCCAGCGGACAGGCTGACGAAGCGTGAAGCGGTGAAGTTGCGGAAAACGGGCGCAAAACTTAAGTAAAAAACCGCGTCCGGTGCCTTCGTAGCCCTGAACGGTGGTGGTGAGTAGTATGCGGGGAAAGCGCGAAACCAGTTGCAGCAGCAGCGGTGCGGGGATTGCCGCCGCCTCGTCAACCACCAGCCAGTCGGCACTTGCTCCGCTCGCCAGCAACGCATCCGGCGCCATAAAGCAGAACCGCTCACCGGCAAACGCTGCCAGGATATCCGTTGCCGTTTTCGCCGGTGCGGTCACGATAGCCGTGCCCGCCATCCGGGAGATGAATTGCCCGGCCAGCGCCGATTTGCCGCGCCCACGGGGGGCAATCACCGTCGCCACGCCGGGCGGCATTTCACGTAAACGCGATAAGATAGCCGCCTGCTCCGGCTGCGGCTCGCCGGTGGCGGGTCGCCAGCGTTCACGGGAAGGATAAGATGGCCAGCAAAACGGCTGGTGCTGTCGCCAAAGCAGCGTTTGCGGATCGCGGGAAAGAGTCCGTTTAAGATGCTGTGCAAACTGCGGTGTGGGGATAGGCTGCGCGCAGTCGCTCCAGCGCAGTGAATCGGTATCAGGCCTGCTTTCCCACGTCTCATACGGCGGCATCAGCAGAAGCAGCCAGCTTCCGGCCTGCAAGGTCCCGCTCAGGGCGGCAAACGCTGCGGCGTCAAAGCCCTGCCAGGCATCAAATATCGCATGACGGAATTCACGGCCCAGCAGCGTTTGTAACGCCTGTGGCGTACAGCGCGGCTGGGCGGGCGCGTCAGGCGCGACCCACAGCCAGTCACCGGGCAGCGCAGCGCGTATCGCCTCGGCCCGCTCCCGGCACCACGCCGCATCGCCGCTGATGACCAGTAAACGGCGAATGCCTTCCTGTGTCATTTGCGACGTTAACGCCTGTAGCGCATCGATATCAGACATCCCTGCCCCGGTTTATCAAAAGTTTTTGCCAAACGTATTACATTGCGCCGGGTCACCGCTGTCAAAGCCACGCTTAAACCAGCTGTAGCGCTGTTCTGAGGTGCCGTGGGTAAAACTATCCGGCACGACGCGCCCCTGCCCCTGTTGCTGTAAGCGATCGTCGCCGATAGCCTGTGCGGCATTGAGCGCCTCTTCCAGATCGCCCGCCTCCAGTACGCCTTGCTGCTGCATACTGTGTCCCCACACGCCGGCAAAGCAATCCGCCTGTAGCTCCATGCGCACCGAAAGGCGATTCACCTCCGTTTGCGACGCGTTTTGCTGCAACTGGCGTACTTTCGGCTCAATACCTAACAGTTTTTGTACGTGGTGGCCGACTTCGTGGGCGATGACATAACCCTGGGCAAAATCACCGTCCGCGCCCAGCTTATTTTTCATATCATCGTAAAATGAGAGATCGATATAAACGGTGCCGTCCGCCGGGCAGTAAAACGGCCCCATCACGGACTGACCCGCACCACAGCCGGTGCGCGTCATACCACGGTACATCACCAGTTTTGGCTGCTGATAGCCGCGCCCCATTTTTTGAAAGAGTTGACCCCAGGTATCTTCGGTCGTCGCCAGAATCACCGAGGTAAATTTTGCCGCTTCATCATCATTGGGGCTTATCGAACGCGTCGACTGCTGCTGCGAAACCGGCTGACCGGTCAACAGACCGGTTAAATCCACCCCATAGTACCCTGCGACCAACACCACCACCAACAGAATGATGCCGCCTTTTCCGCGCGGAAGACGAAAGCCAGGGCCCCCCAGCGAGGGGCCGCCTGGCCGATTACGTCTGTCCTCTACATTGTTACTTTCACGACGCCCTTGCCAGCGCATAATCACCTCATTCTCTCTTTGTTATACAGATGATCGTAGGCGGTCAGGCGCAGGATTACCACAGGTAAACGCTATCAGAATGAGGAAAGGATGATACCGGAGAGCGGTTGCCCCCCGGTCAGAAGCGGAATTAATCTAATTTCACGCCCAGGCGATGCGCGACGGCTTCATAGGCTTCAATCAGACCGCCCAGACTCTGGCGGAAGCGGTCTTTGTCCATTTTGTCCAGCGTCTCTTTATCCCACAGGCGGCTGCCGTCCGGCGAAAACTCATCGCCCAGCACCACTTCGCCTTTATACAGGCCAAACTCCAGTTTGAAATCCACCAGGATAAGACCCGCGTCATCAAACAGTTTTTTCAGTACGTCGTTGGCTTTGTAGGTTAGCTCTTTCATACGCGCCAGATTTTCCTGACTTACCCAACCGAACGTTTCACAGTAGGAACTATTCACCATCGGGTCGTGCAGCGCGTCGTTTTTCAGGAACAGATCGAATATCGGCGGGTTAAGCTCCATGCCTTCTTCCACGCCCAGACGCTTGACCAGCGACCCAGCCGCACGGTTGCGCACCACACATTCAACCGGCACCATCTCCAGCTTCTTCACCAGACACTCGGTATCAGACAGCAAACGTTCCATCTGGGTCGGGATGCCCGCCTCGGCCAGTTTGGTCATAATGAAATGGTTGAATTTGTTATTTACCATGCCCTTGCGATCAAACTGTTCAATGCGCGCGCCATCCCCTGCTGACGTATCATTGCGGAATTCGAGCACCAACAGGTCCGGGTTTTCCGTGCTGTATACGGTTTTCGCTTTACCACGATACAACTCAGCTTGCTTTTGCATCTTTAACACTCCTGGGTGTGAATTAACGATAAGTATTCATTTCCTGCTACGCCTGCCGGAGACGTCGGCCTGTAATTGTGGTGCGAAATAGCGGTTAAATCGCGTTTTTGTACCGACGCACACGTTTGCGTATCTTATCAGAAAAAAGGGCCGGATTACTCCAGCCCTGTTAAATTACTTGTTGAACGCTGCCTGGAAGACGGCAACCAGCGCGTCGTTCTGGCTTTGCGTCAGAGTATGCCCCTTAGGATCGATAAACTGCAAGCTGCTGCGGTTATCTAAATCGCCGACCTGCAATTTATAGTCTCCGGATGCCAGGCCCGGGTCGCTAGCGCCCAGATCCCGCCAGTCGCTGTCAGACAACGGTTTGTACGTTACCGCCATGCTGCCCTGAGAGCGAGTGCTGTCGGTGACTTTCATGCCCACTTTTTCCAGCGCGGCCGGGAGGCGTTGCCACACGAGGTTGAACGGACCGCGAACGACCAGCATAGGTAAACCGGTATCATCAGCGGCGCTCTGCACATCCATCGTTGCGGCGGAACGGTTCTGCGCGGCATTTGCCGCATCCGTAGCGGTCTTATCCAGACCGGCGGAAATGACGTTCATCATTTCAGTGCTATAGCGCTGCAGCGACGCCGCGTCAGCGACCGGCTTGCCAGCCTGTTCCAGATTAACCAGTTTTACCGTTACCGCCTGCTGATAGCCCTGCGGCTTCACCGAGATTTGATAACGTCCACGATACTGTTCGTCTTCATCCAGGCGGTTCCAGTTCACCCAATCGGTCGTCAGGGTCTGGCTGGCATCGTCACGTTTTTCAATCGGATAATTTTTCGCCTGAATCACGCTGACGACTTGCGGCCACAGCGTGCTGCTCCGGCCATTCTCCACCAATAGCGTAGCGGTATCGCCAGAGAACTGGGTACGCGCGCCGCTCACTAACGCTAACGGCTGCGCCGGCGGACGGATATCCAACGCCTTACCAACCGCGCCGCTCCCCTTCGTGACCGGAATAACGTAGTCGCCGGTCGTTATCGGCAGGATCATTCCTGCCGGGGCGTGAAGTTCAGCAAGCGGCGCAGCATCCAGATAGGATTCATCGCCGCTTACCTGGCGCTTGTAGCGCGAATCGGAACTACAGGCAGCGAGCAGCAAAACAAGCGAAACACCCGCAACCTTCGCCAGGCGCGACTTTTGTACTGAGTAAGCCATCAAATCTCCCTAAACTTTACAGCAGGCCAGCATGCTGAAGCGCTGCTTTGACGATGTCACGACCATGGTCCGTGATAGGCGTCATTGGCAGGCGCAGCGTGTCGGTCGCCACAAGACCCAATGCCTTACATGCCCATTTCACCGGGATAGGATTGGGTTCGACAAATAGTTTGTTGTGTAACGGCATCAGACGCTGGTTGATAGCGCGCGCCTCGGCAAATTGCCCTTCCGCCGCCAGTTTGCACATGTCAGCCATCTCGCGCGCCGCTACGTTAGCCGTAACGGAAATCACGCCATGACCACCCAGTTGCATAAAGTCCAGCGCAGACGCGTCATCGCCGCTAAGCAGAATAAAATCGTCTGAAACCAGCTCTTTGATCTGGTGAACGCGGGTTAAGTTCCCTGTCGCCTCTTTGATAGCGATAATATTTTTTATTTCCGCCAGACGACCCACGGTTTCCGGCAACATGTCGCAACCGGTACGGGACGGCACATTATACAGAATTTGCGGCAAGTCAGTGTGTTCCGCGATGGCTTTGAAATGCTGGAACAAACCTTCCTGCGTCGGGCGATTGTAGTACGGCGTTACCGTCAGGCAGCCAACAATGCCGCTATCGTTAAAACGCTGCGTCAGGCTAATCGCTTCCGCGGTCGCGTTTGCGCCCGTGCCGGCGATAACCGGAATACGTCCGTCAGCCAGTTCCAGCGTCATCATCACGACATCGCCATGTTCATCATGGCTTAGCGTGGCAGACTCGCCGGTGGTGCCAACCGAAACAATCGCCGAGGTACCGTTGGCGACATGATAATCAATGAGTTTTTTCAGGCAAGACCTACTGACATTACCTTTCTCATCCATCGGCGTAACAAGCGCGACAATACTTCCCGTGAACATGGGCCATCCTCTGTGCAAACAAGTCCCTCAATGGTACGTTTGGTATGGCAATAAAAGCAAGCGACCAAAGCCGTTCTGATTGTTGTATGCAGGTTTTTTTTATGGTTTCCTTAAGATTACCTCACCGCTCAAAGGAATAACTGGTTTGACACCGTCATCACAACACTATTTGGTTATCACTGCGCTGGGCGCCGACAGGCCCGGTATTGTGAATACCATTACTCGCCATGTCAGCAGTTGCGGCTGTAATATCGAAGACAGCCGACTGGCGATGCTGGGCGATGAATTCACGTTTATTATGCTGTTGTCCGGCACGTGGAACGCGATTACCTTGATTGAATCGACATTGCCGTTAAAAGGCGCGGAGCTGGATCTGCTGATTGTGATGAAACGGACGTCCGACCGCCCCCGCCCGGCAATGCCCGCGACGGTATGGGTTCAGGTTGAGGTCGCCGACTCCCCGCATTTAATTGAGCGATTCACCGCGCTGTTTAATAGTCATGAAATGAATATTGCGGAGCTGGTCTCCCGCACGCAGCCGGCTGAAGGTGATAAAGCTGCGCAATTATTTATTCAAATCACCGCACATAGCCCGGCGTCGCAAAATTCCGCAAATATTGAGCAAGCCTTTAAAGCACTATGTACAGAACTCAATGCGCAAGGCAGTATAAACGTCGTCAATTACTCACAACATGATGAACAGGATGGAGTTAAGTAATGAATCCACTGAAAGCCGGTGATATCGCACCGAAATTTAGCTTGCCGGATCAAGACGGGGAACAAGTAAATTTGACCGACTTCCAGGGACAGCGCGTTCTGGTTTATTTCTACCCAAAAGCCATGACACCCGGCTGTACCGTGCAGGCCTGCGGCTTACGCGATAACATGGACGAGCTCAAAAAAGCAGGCGTGGACGTGCTGGGCATCAGCACCGATAAACCTGAAAAACTCTCCCGTTTCGCTGAAAAAGAGCTGCTGAACTTTACCCTTTTGTCCGATGAAAACCATCAGGTGTGTGAACAGTTCGGCGTCTGGGGCGAAAAGTCGTTTATGGGCAAAACGTATGACGGCATTCACCGCATCAGCTTTTTGATTGACGCTGATGGTAAGATTGAACACGTCTTTAATGATTTTAAAACCAGCAATCACCATGATGTGGTGCTGAACTGGCTGAAAGAAAACGCGTAAAAGCCTCAGGCCGCGCTGATGTGCGGCCTGGAAAGGGAATGCGCCGTCAGGCTTGCCGCGCCAGACGCCATATCGCCGCCACATTGCGCGCCGACAGGC
The DNA here is from genome assembly GCF_051812965.1 of Salmonella sp. NW1250. Lineage (NCBI taxonomy): Bacteria > Pseudomonadati > Pseudomonadota > Gammaproteobacteria > Enterobacterales > Enterobacteriaceae > Salmonella > Salmonella sp. NW1250. The sequence goes on from NZ_JAMNDD010000010.1 coordinate 72,258, forward strand.
TCAGGTTATATTCCGCCTCGTGTAAGGCTTCCGGCAACGTAACGATATGCGACAAAATCGACAGCGCCGCATCGATACCCTGTTGATACACAACGTGATGATCGTGTTGCAGCCCACCGGCGAGCGCGATAACCGGTTTATGATACCGCTTCGCCACTCTGGCGACGCCAATCGGCGTCTTGCCGCAAATACTTTGGCTGTCCAGCCGACCTTCTCCGGTAATCACCAGATCGGCATCTTTAACCGCCTGCTCAAGCTGTAGCGTTTCCACGACAATCTCTACGCCGGCGCGTAATTCCGCATTGAGCAACCCTAAAAGCGCGGCGCCCATTCCACCTGCCGCGCCCGCGCCGGGAGCATTAATCACCTCACGTCCCGTAGCCTGATAAATATGCCGGCCCCAGTTTTCCAGCGCCGCGTCCAGGGTGTTCACCATTTCCGCTGTCGCCCCTTTTTGTGGGCCAAAAATGGCCGATGCGCCCTGGGGACCACACAGCGGATTGTTGACATCGCACGCCACGGTTATCGATACCTTACGCAGCAATGGGTGACAACCGGACAGATCGATAGAGGCCAGCGCCGCCAGCGCCTCGCCGCCCGGAGAAAGCGAGCGCCCCTGTTTATCGCGCAATATAACGCCAAGCGCCTGCATCATCCCCGCGCCGCCGTCATTCGTCGCGCTGCCGCCAATTCCCAGAATAATACGCTTTACGCCACGCTCCAGCGCCGCGACGATTAACTCGCCGGTGCCGTAGCTGGTGGTATTAAGCGGGTTGCGCAATTCAGGCGAAACGTGATGCAGCCCGGATGCCGCCGCCATTTCAATCACGGCGGTATCGCTATCGCCCAGCATTCCCCAGCGCGCGGCCACCGGTTGCCCAAGCGGGCCTTGTACCCACTGGTCGACATAACGCCCGCCGCTGGCCTCCACCATTGATTGTACGGTTCCTTCCCCGCCATCCGCCATGGGCACTTTAACGTAGTCGGCGTCAGGATAAATTTCGCGGAACCCCTTTTCTATCGCCTCAGCGACCGCCATTGCGGACAAACTTTCTTTAAATGAATCAGGAGCAATAACAATTTTCATAGGGATTATCCTGCAAAACCAAAGAAACCGAACATCAGAGTAGAAATAAAGGTAATGGCTAACCCCACCAGCGTTTCATACGGCATTAGCTTTAAACGTTCATGAATTTGCATATTGACGCTGCCGCCCGTCGCGTGGAAAAAGCTGCCGTGCGGCAGATGGTCCAGCACCGTGGCGCCCGCATGGATCATAGCGGCTCCCGCCAGGGCGGAAACGCCAAGTTCAAGTAACGTGGGAGAGAAAACGCCGGACGCCACCGCCGTTCCCGCCGTAGTTGAGGCCGTCGCCATTGACATCATGGCGCCAGACACGGGCGCCAGCAGCCAGGACGGCAATCCCGAAGCGGTGAGGCCATGAATCAGGACATCTTTAAGTTCGGAATTAGCGATAATGCCGGCCAGCGTACCGGTTCCCAGCAACATAATAGCGACAGGCGCCATACGCATCAGACCGGCGACCATGTACTGGTTACAGTGGCGCGCGCGTCCCATCAACAGCAGACCGACCAATCCCCCTACGGGCAGGGCAATTAACGGGTCAATGGAAATGCCGGCAAACGGACGGAGAGAAAGCAGGAAAATAGCGACCAGCGGCGCGCTAATCGCCACCAGAAAACCGGGTCTGGCGACGGAGTCATCATGGTGAGTCACTTCATGATCGGCGACGCCCGCGCCTTTATTATTCAGCCGTTTCGCTAACAGATAGGCGATAATAAGCCCAACGATGCCCGGAACCACGCCCGCCAGCATAATAGAGGTAAGAGGAACATGAAACGCATCAGAGGCGGCAATAGCGTTCGGGTTGGGTGACATCACGTTACCCGCTTTGCCGCCGCCAACCATCGCCAGCAGAATAGCGCTTTTTGACAGGCCTGCATTACGCGCAATCGACAGCGCAATCGGCGCGACGGTAATCACCGCCACATCAATAAATACGCCGACGGCGGTCAAACATAGTGTGGCAATGGCTAATGCCAATAATGCCCGGGTTTCCCCCACTTTGCGGACAATCGTCTCAGCAATCGTATTCGCCGCCCCGGACTCAATTAATACGCCCGCCAGTACGCCTGCGGCCAGAATACGCAATACGGCATTAACGATGCCCTGCGCGCCTGACACCATCAGCGACACGGTTTGCAGAAGATCGGCGCCGCCAATCAAACCGCCGACCAGCGCGCCCGCCATCATGCCGTAGGCTGGCGACACTTTTCTTAAAATTAATACGATGGCCACAACCAATGCGGCAATGGCTCCCAGGGTGGATATCGACGTCATATACTGCGCCTCCTTTAACATGGAGCGCGCAGTATGGAAAAACCCGCCTAAAAATCCGCTGGAGCTTTCAACAAATTTCGATTCGACCTGGCAGCGGTAACTTGTCGGACGGTACAGATTCGGCCTGGAGCTCCATACCGATATAAAGCCAAAGCGTACTTTTTAACTCGTTGATTTTTATGTGCGTAATATCCTCACAGCGCTGTAAGCGATAGCGCAATGTATTCACATGAATATGCAATGCTTTGGCCGTTTGCGTCAGGTCACAATTATGTTCAAACCAGGTCCGCAGCGTCTGTTGCAATACGCCTTTCGCGTCATGTTGCGCCAGTTGTAGCCACAGACGCGATAACTCCTGCACTTGCCAACTTTCAGACAGCCCGCTTAGCAGCGCGGGAAGCGCGTGGTCATGATAAAAAATATACTGGCTGCGCAGCTTTTGTCTTTTCGCCATCGCCTGCGTGGCTCTCGCTGTGAGCAAAGATCGGTGCAATCCCGTCTCGCCGGCAAAATAGCCCCCAACCAAAATACGGCTAAAGCCCGATGATGCAGCCCATGATTTAAAAATCTGCAATTCCCCCATTTCCTGGCGGGTATTCCACTTTCCCTCTTTTAACGTGATAGGCTTAATAATGATTAATTCATTAAATTCGGTAAACGTCACCAAATGGTTGCGCGCGTGATTCTCGAAATAATCCATTACATTGCGCAGCGCTTCGCGATCCGGCTGGGAAAGTTCAATAATCAGCACCACTCTGGGAACCGCCAGATCAATGCCCAGATAGGCCGCCATGGAGCGCAACGACTCTGTTGAATTTTCTCGCAAAATCAATTGGTTGATCAGCTCTTCGCGATAGCGTTTATCCCACTGTCGCTGTTCGATCAGCACCATATGCTCGATCACCAGCTCCGCCGCCATTTTAACCAGCTCGGCATACGCGCGAACCACCTCCGGCTCGCCGGTAATGCCGACCACGCCGATAAGCTGTTCATGAAAAGAGATGGGAAGATTAATGCCGGATCGCACGCCTTTAAGCTGATTGGCGGTAGCGGAATCAATTTCTACAATACGGTTTTCCTTCAGCGCCAGAATGGCTCCTTCATGACGCTGGCGAAGCCGCGAAGGTTCGCCAGACGCGATAATGACGCCATGTTCATCCATGACGTTTACCGAGTAAGGAATAATTTTCATGGCTCGCTGTACAATTTGCCGCGCGGTATACCCTTTCAAGTAATGTTTTCTCAACACACTCATTCCCTGTTTCGTTATCGCTTCACATTAAAAAAACAATCTCGCATCAATGATGTCACTTATTAACGAATTTCTCAGAAGAATGCTTAGGCTAAGTCACCAAATTTTGGCGGCTTTACAGCGAGAATTTTGTAGGTTCCAACAATAAAAATGCCGCAACACGGTGCGGCATTAAAAAAAAGAGCGGCTTTCTAAGCGCTTGTCCCTCATCAGGCGTGCGCAAAATGGCGGCAGGGCACTATGATGTCGTTCACGCTTTACAACTTTTGTACAGACCGCTCAGGATGAGGTATCCGTCACCTGACCATCCGGCCAGGCATGGACAACGGCTTTAATCAGCGTCGCCAATGGAATGGCGAAAAACACTCCCCAGAAACCCCACAGACCGCCGAAAATCACCACTGACAGAATAATCACCAGCGGATGCAAATTCACCGCTTCGGAGAAAAGTACCGGTACCAGCAAATTGCCATCCAGCGCCTGAATAATCAGATAAACGGCAAAACAGCTCCAGAATTCCGTCCCCAGGCCAAACTGAAACAGCGCGACGCCCACCACCGGAATTGTCACCACAAAGGCGCCGATATAGGGGATCAGGACCGAAAAGCCCACCAGTACCGCCAGCAGTAGCGAATAATTGAGGCCAAACAGCAAAAAGCCCAGCCAGGTCGCTACGCCCACCACCACCATCTCCAGCACTTTTCCGCGGATATAGTTGGTGATCTGCTGATTCATCTCATTCCACACCTGCCCCGCCAGCCCGCGATTACGCGGCAGCACGCGGCGCACGGCATTCAGCATCTGCTCTTTATCTTTTACCAGGAAAAAGACCATCAGCGGCACCAGCACCAGATATACCGCCAGCGTCAGTAGCCCGACTAACGAAGCCAGCGAATACTTCACCACCGAATCGCCCATGTTAAGCATCCGGGTACGCATGTTTTCCGCCATCGCATCAATAATGCCCGCATCCATCAGCGCCGGATAGCGTCGCGGCAAGGTCGCGGCAAAATCGGACAGTTTATTCAGCATACCGGGCATATCACGAATCAGGTAAATACCCTGCTGCCAGGCAATCGGCATCACCACAAACGCCATTAATAACAGAATGCCGACAAAGAGGATAAGGACAATGGAGGCTGCCCAGCGCCGGGAACAGCCAATCGCCTGCAGGCGCGCCGTCGGCCACTCCAGCAGGTAGGCCAGTACGATAGCGACCAGCAGCGGCGCTAACAGGCCGCTAAAGAAAAAGAGGATGCTAAAACCAGCCACCAGAATGACCAGCAAGGCAATCGCCTCCGGGTCGCTGAAGCGACGGCGATACCATTGCATTAACATTTCGAGCATAAAACCCTTCCCAGAACTCAACTGCGGGATTGTGATGCCGAATTGTATCGAAATGTCACAAAAAAGACTTCGCTTTTTATCGTTGATTCAGGAAACTAAAATAGTGAGTCTGTGCTCATCACAGTTACACTTATGAAGTGTCGGAGCGTGGAACGATATTTCACGACGTTGGTCAAAGGGCTATCTCAAAACAACAGGATAGAGGTTATGTTCAGGCAGTTGAAAAAAAACCTGGTGGCAACCCTCATTGCAGCATTGGCTCTCGGTCAGGTCGCGCCCGCATTTGCCGACCCTGCCGACACGCTGCCCGATATGGGAACCTCGGCAGGAAGCACGCTTTCTATCGGACAAGAGATGCAAATGGGCGACTTTTATGTGCGCCAGCTACGCGGCAGCGCGCCGTTAATCAACGATCCGCTGCTGGTGCAATACATTAACGCGCTGGGTATGCGTCTGGTCTCGCACGCCGACTCCGTCAAAACGCCCTTCCATTTTTTCTTGATCAATAATGACGAAATCAACGCGTTCGCGTTTTTTGGCGGCAATGTGGTGTTGCACTCGGCGCTTTTTCGCTACGCGGATAACGAAAGCCAGCTAGCTTCAGTCATGGCGCATGAAATCTCCCACGTGACGCAGCGCCACCTGGCGCGCGCGATGGAAGATCAAAAGCGCAGCGCGCCGCTTACCTGGGTGGGCGCGCTGGGTTCCATTTTGCTGGCCATGGCCAGCCCACAGGCCGGTATGGCGGCACTAACCGGTACTCTGGCGGGAACGCGCCAGGGAATGATAAGTTTCACCCAGCAAAATGAGCAAGAAGCCGACCGTATTGGTATTCAGGTACTGCAACGCGCCGGATTTGACCCACAGGCGATGCCCTCTTTCCTCGAAAAACTGCTCGACCAGGCGCGTTACTCCACGCGACCGCCTGAAATTTTGCTCACTCACCCCTTACCGGAAAGCCGCCTTGCGGATGCCCGCAACCGTGCCAACCAGATGCGCCCGGTCGTGGTGCAATCTTCCGCCGACTTCTATCTCGCCAAAGCGCGCGCCCTGGGAATGTACAATTCCGGACGTAACCAGCTCACCAGCGACCTACTGGATCAGTGGTCTAAAGGCAACGTGCGTCAGCAACATGCGGCGCAATATGGCCGGGCGTTGCAGGCGATGGAAGCGAGCAAGTACGATGAAGCGCGCAAAACGTTGCAGCCGCTATTAAGCGCGGAACCGAACAATGCCTGGTATCTTGACCTCGCCACCGATATTGACCTCGGGCAGAAAAGAGCCAACGACGCGATTAATCGCCTGAAAAATGCCCGCGATCTGCGCGTTAATCCTGTGCTGCAATTAAACCTCGCCAATGCGTACCTCCAGGGAGGCCAGCCGAAAGCGGCGGAAACCATTCTGAATCGCTACACCTTTAGCCATAAAGATGACGGTAACGGCTGGGATCTGCTTGCTCAGGCCGAAGCCGCGCTGAACAACCGCGATCAGGAGCTGGCGGCACGCGCTGAAAGTTATGCGCTGGCGGGACGACTGGATCAGGCAATTTCACTGCTCAGCAGCGCCAGCGCCCAGGCAAAACTGGGTAGTCAGCAACAGGCGCGTTACGATGCGCGTATCGACCAGTTGCGCCAGTTACAGGAACGCTTCAAGCCATACACGAAAATGTAATCGCCGTTTATTAGCCGGATGGCGTCACAAGGAGAACTCATGACCGACACGATTAAAATCTACCATAACCCGCGCTGCTCGAAGAGCCGCGACACGCTGAACCTGCTGAAATCTAACGGCGTGGAACCGGAAGTGGTGCTTTATCTGGATACGCCCGCCGACGCCGCCACTGTGCGGGAACTGCTGCGTATGTTGGGCATGTCCAGCGCGCGCGAACTGATGCGCCAGAAAGAAGATCTCTATAAGACGCTTCACCTGGCGGATAGCCAGCTGAGTGAAGAGGCGTTAATCCAGGCGCTGGTTGAACACCCTAAACTGATGGAGCGCCCCATTGTGGTGGCAAATGGTCAGGCGCGCATTGGCCGACCGCCTGAGCAGGTGCTGGACATCCTCGGTTAACCGTTGAACGCCGCCGTCGCGGCGTATTACAGTTTCAGGATCTCTTTGACAAACGGGATCGTCAGTTTTCGCTGGGCAGTGATCGACGCATGATCGAGCTGATCCAGCGTCATAAACAGCGTGCGCATTTCGCGATCAAGACGTTTGAGCAAAAACCGCCCGACATCTTCCGGCAGTTCAAACCCCCGTAACCGGGCGCGCAACTGTAGCGCCTGAAGTTTGTCTTCATCGGAAAGAGGCTGGAGTTTATAGATTTGCCCCCAGTCCAGACGGGAAGCGAGATCGGGCAAGCCCAGATTTAACTGTCTTGGCGGACGATCGCCGGTGATCAATAACCGCGTCTTACCAGACTCCAGAATGCGGTTATAGAGATCAAAGATCGCCATCTCCCACAGTTCATCGCCAGCGACACACTCAATGTTATCAATACACACCAGCGAGAGGTGTTCCATACCGTCGAGCACTTCCGGCACGAACCAGGTGCGTTTATCGAGCGGGACGTAGCCTACCGCATCTCCACGCTGCGACAATTCAGCGCAGGCGGCGTGCAGCAAATGGCTGCGGCCCGCGCCTTCACGCGCCCAAAGGTAGATATATCCACTATGTTCCTGGCGCAACACGTTTTGTAACGCGGCCAGTAGAGAGGCGTTATCCCCCGGCCAGAAACTTGCGAAAGTTTCGTCGTCAGGAAGATAAAGTGGCAAAGAGAGCTGTGCCGGTGTGTTCAGAGATACCTCAACCCAGGATGACATAAAATCGCGCTGAGTTTACCACATAATTCCCTTGAGATAGAACCGGGCAGCATCGCTGCCCGGCAACCTGTTAATGATGCGGAGACTCCGCATCATTTGCCTCCAGTACCACTTCTTCCGGACGCAACAGGCTAATCAGTTTAAAAATCAGGCTCAGGCAAATCCCGACGATGGTCGCCAGCGCCATCCCTTTCAATTCTGCCGCGCCGATATGCACTTTCGCGCCGCTCACGCCGATGATCAAAATCACCGAGGTGAGGATCAGGTTTTGCGCTTTGTTGTAGTCGACTTTCGATTCGATCAATACGCGAATCCCCGACGCGCCGATAACGCCGTACAACAGTAGCGAAACGCCGCCCATCACGGGTAACGGGATAATCTGAATCGCCGCCGCCAGTTTGCCAACGCAGGAAAGCAGAATGGCGAAAATCGCCGCGCCGCCGATAACCCAGGTACTGTAAACGCGGGTGATCGCCATGACGCCAATATTTTCCCCATAGGTGGTATTCGGCGTGGAGCCGAAGAAACCGGAGACGATCGTCGACAGTCCGTTAGCGAACATCGAGCGGTGCAAACCGGGATCGCGCACTAAATCTTTTTTGACGATATTCGCCGTCACCACCAGATGACCGACATGCTCGGCGATCACGACCAACGCCGCGGGCAGAATCGTCAGGATCGCGAACCATTCAAAACGCGGCGTATAGAAAGTCGGTAGCGCAAACCAGTGTGCCTGGGCAATCGGCGTGGTATCGACCACTCCCAGCGCGAATGACAGCGCATAGCCTGCCAGCACGCCGATCAAAATCGGAATGATCGCCAGGAAACCACGAAACAGTACGGAGCCGAACACCGTCACCGCCAGCGTGACCATGGAGATGATAATTGTTTTCGTGTCCGGCGACTGCCCTTGCGCAGGCAGCAATCCGGCCATCCCCGCCGCGACGCCAGCCAGCTCCAGACCGATGACGGCAACGATTGCGCCCATTGCCGCAGGCGGGAACATCACATCCAGCCAGCCGGTGCCCGCTTTTTTAACGATGAAAGAGACCAGACAGAACAGCACGCCGCACATAATAAAACCGCCCAGCGCCACTTCATAACCCAACGGCAACAGCAGTAGTACCGGGGAAATAAAGGCAAAGCTCGATCCGAGGTAGGCCGGGATTTTACCTTTGCAGATAAAGAGATACAGCAACGTTCCGATACCGTTAAACAGCAGAACCGTCGCGGGGTTGATATGAAACAGAACTGGCACCAGCACGGTCGCGCCAAACATGGCGAAAAGGTGCTGTAAACTAAGCGGGATTGTCTGTAAAAGCGGCGGTCTTTCACTCACCCCGATAGCACGGCGCGTCATAGTGTTTTCCTCTAAGTGTGTTTGTTATGAGTTGTTTTATTCAAAAAAAAGCCGACTCTTAAAGTCGGCTTTTAATTATTTATTCACTTATTTGGTACCAAAAATCTTATCGCCGGCATCGCCAAGCCCCGGAATAATGTATCCGTGCTCGTTAAGCCCCTGATCGATAGAGGCGGTGTACAGTTCAACGTCCGGGTGCGCTTTTTCCAGCGCCGCAATGCCTTCCGGCGCGGCGACCAGCACCAGCACCTTAATGCTGCTACAGCCTGCTTTTTTCAGCAGGTCGATGGTCGCGATGACAGAACCGCCGGTCGCCAGCATCGGGTCGACGATCAGCGCCATGCGCTCATCAATGTTCGATACCAGTTTCTGGAAATAAGGTACTGGCTCAAGCGTCTCTTCGTTACGGTACATCCCGACTACGCTGATACGCGCGCTCGGTACATTTTCCAGAACGCCTTCCATCATACCCAGACCCGCGCGCAGAATCGGCACAACGGTAATTTTTTTACCTTTGATCTGGTCGATTTCCACCGGGCCATTCCAGCCTTCGATGGTGACTTTTTCCGTTTCCAGGTCGGCTGTCGCTTCATACGTCAGCAGGCTGCCTACTTCTGAGGCGAGTTCACGAAAGCGTTTAGTGCTAATGTCGTTTTCACGCATCAGACCCAGCTTGTGTTTGACGAGTGGGTGTTTGACTTCCACGATCTTCATACTCTTCTCCTATCCTCAGATGACTGGCAACCACAAAAAAAAATCGCCGGATTATACCGCTTTTCCTCTCTGACGCAACACAATGTATGCTTGACCTGGATCAACCAAAAGCGCTGATAGCGGAAAAGTGAGTATAAATCACTCACGTTGAAACAGGCGATAAAGGCTAACAACCGTTTGAATATTAGCAATTTTAAGGGTGAATGACCTGTCCCGACCGCCTGTCGTAAACCAAGTGCTGGATATCCTTTTCTTTTTTACCAACAGGGAAATTTTCAAGCAGCGACCGAAACCATGCAAAAAAAATCGCCCGGATAACCAGGGCGCAGACCACGCTCGCAAACGTTTGCTTTCCCTGTTAGAATTGCGCCGAATTTAACTTTTACCGCAAAAAAAAAACGTGGGGAACCAGGCAGTGACCGATAAGACCTCTCTTAGCTATAAAGATGCCGGCGTCGATATTGATGCGGGTAACGCTCTGGTTGATCGAATCAAAGGCGTAGTGAAGAAAACTCGCCGCCCGGAGGTTATGGGCGGTCTGGGCGGTTTCGGTGCGCTGTGCGCGTTGCCGCAAAAATATCGTGAACCGGTACTGGTTTCCGGCACTGACGGCGTAGGCACCAAACTTCGCCTGGCGATGGACTTAAAGCGTCACGACGCTATCGGTATTGATCTGGTGGCGATGTGCGTAAACGATCTGGTCGTTCAGGGCGCGGAACCGCTGTTTTTCCTCGATTACTATGCCACGGGTAAACTGGATGTCGATACCGCCGCCAGCGTGATCAACGGTATTGCCGAAGGCTGCCTGCAATCCGGCTGCGCGCTGGTCGGCGGCGAGACGGCGGAAATGCCGGGCATGTATCACGGCGAAGATTACGATGTGGCGGGTTTCTGCGTCGGCGTAGTCGAAAAATCAGAAATCATCGACGGCTCCCGGGTTGCCGAAGGCGACGTGCTGATTGCGCTCGGCTCCAGCGGCCCGCACTCGAATGGATATTCGCTGGTGCGGAAAATTATTGACGTTAGCGGCTGCGACCCACAAACCACTCTGCTGGAAGGGAAGCCGCTGGCCGATCATCTGCTTGAACCGACCCGTATCTACGTAAAATCGGTTCTGGAACTGATTGAAAACGTCGATGTGCACGCTATCGCCCACCTCACCGGCGGCGGCTTTTGGGAGAATATTCCGCGCGTTCTGCCGGAGAATACCCAGGCGGTAATTAATGAGTCGTCATGGCAGTGGCCCGCCATCTTTACCTGGCTGCAAACCGCCGGTAATGTCAGCCGACATGAAATGTACCGTACCTTTAACTGCGGCGTCGGCATGGTGATTGCGCTCTCCGCTCCGGAAGCGGACAAAGCGCTTGCTCTGCTAAACGAGAAAGGTGAAAACGCATGGAAAATCGGTATCATCAAAGCCTCTGATTCCGAACAGCGTGTGGTTATTGAATAATGAATATTGTGGTGCTGATTTCCGGCAATGGAAGCAATTTACAGGCGATTATCGATGCCTGCGAAGCGAAGAAAATTAAAGGCACCCTCAGGGCAGTATTCAGCAATAAGGCCGACGCGTTCGGCCTTGAACGCGCCAGAGAAGCCGGCATTCCGGCGCAAGCGCTGACTGCCGATCGGTTTGACAGCCGCGACGCCTTCGATCGCGAGTTGATTCGCAAGATAGACGCGTATGCGCCCGATGTGGTCGTGCTGGCCGGTTTTATGCGTATTCTGAGTCCGATGTTTGTCGCGCATTACTACGGGCGTCTGCTGAACATTCACCCTTCCCTGCTGCCAAAATATCCGGGGTTGCATACCCATCGACAGGCGCTGGAAAACGGCGATGAGGAGCACGGTACCTCGGTACATTTCGTGACAGACGAACTCGACGGCGGCCCGGTCATTCTCCAGGCGAAGGTGCCGGTTTTTGCCGACGACAGCGAAGATGATATCACCGCACGCGTACAGACTCAGGAACATGCGATTTATCCGCTGGTGATTAGCTGGTTTGCGCAGGGGCGTCTAAAGATGCGCGATAACGCCGCCTGGCTGGACGGGCGTCGTCTGCCGCCGCAAGGTTATGCGTCTGACGAATAATACGTCATCGAACAGGACTGCGTCTGCTTGCCGGATGGCGGCATAAATGCCTATCCGGCCTACTCTTTTCCCTTCCTTTATGCTATCAGTTTATTGTCATATTTTTCTGGCGCAGTTGGACATTAACGCGTAATGCTCGCCATAATCATCAGGCAGTGTCCCGTGAATAAAACGGAGTATAGGTAGTAATGGGTCAGGAAAAGCTATATATCGAGAAAGAACTAAGCTGGTTAGCATTTAACGAACGCGTGTTACAGGAAGCGGCGGACAAATCCAACCCGTTGATTGAGCGGATGCGGTTCCTGGGAATCTATTCTAATAACCTCGACGAGTTCTACAAAGTGCGTTTCGCTGAACTGAAACGACGCATTATTATCAGCGAAGAACAGGGTTCAAATTCTCATTCACGCCATTTGTTAGGCAAAATTCAGTCCCGCGTGTTGAAAGCAGACCAGGAGTTCGACGGCCTGTACAACGAATTACTGCTGGAAATGGCGCGTAATCAAATCTTTCTGATCAACGAGCGTCAGCTCTCGGTGAACCAACAAAGCTGGTTGCGCCACTATTTTAAGCACTATTTGCGCCAGCATATTACCCCGATTCTCATTAACCGGGAGACGGATCTTGTTCAGTTTTTAAAGGATGATTACACCTATCTGGCGGTGGAGATTATCCGCGGCGACACCATCAACTATGCGCTACTGGAGATACCGTCCGACAAAGTCCCACGCTTCGTTAATCTGCCGCCGGAAACACCACGCAGACGCAAGCCGATGATCCTCTTGGATAATATTCTGCGCTACTGCCTGGATGACATTTTTAAAGGGTTCTTCGACTATGACGCGCTTAATGCCTATTCGATGAAAATGACCCGCGATGCCGAATATGACCTGGTGCATGAGATGGAATCCAGTCTGATGGAGCTGATGTCTTCCAGCCTGAAGCAGCGCCTGACCGCTGAACCTGTGCGCTTTGTCTACCAACGCGATATGCCCGCCGCGCTGGTCGACGTACTGCGGGAAAAACTGACGATCTCCCGGTATGACTCAATCGTACCCGGCGGGCGCTACCACAATTTTAAAGACTTTATTAATTTTCCGAATGTCGGTAAAGCCAACCTGGTCAATAAACCGTTACCGCGGTTACGCCATCTTTGGTTTGATAAAGAGAAGTTTCGTAACGGTTTCGACGCGATTCGTGAACGTGATGTGCTGCTCTATTATCCTTATCACACCTTTGAACATGTGCTGGAACTGCTGCGTCAGGCATCGTTTGACCCAAGCGTGCTGGCGATCAAAATCAATATTTATCGCGTAGCGAAAGACTCGCGCATTATTGACTCGATGATCCATGCCGCCCATAACGGCAAAAAAGTCACCGTGGTGGTGGAGTTGCAGGCGCGCTTCGATGAAGAGGCAAATATTCACTGGGCCAAGCGGTTAACCGAAGCGGGCGTCCACGTTATTTTCTCTGCGCCCGGGCTGAAAATTCACGCCAAACTCTTTCTCATCTCACGAAAAGAGGGCGATGACGTGGTGCGTTATGCGCATATCGGCACCGGTAACTTCAACGAAAAAACGGCGCGGCTGTATACCGATTATTCGCTGCTGACCGCCGATGCGCGCATTACCAATGAAGTGCGCCGGGTCTTTAATTTTATTGAAAACCCCTATCGCCCGGTCACTTTCGATTATTTGATGGTTTCTCCACAAAACTCACGGCGTCTGCTGTATGAGATGATCGATCGTGAAATCGCCAATGCCCAGCAAGGCTTACCGTCAGGGATTACCTTAAAGCTTAACAACCTGGTCGATAAAGGGCTGGTCGACAGGCTATACGCCGCGTCGGGTTCGGGCGTCCAGGTCAATCTGCTGGTGCGCGGTATGTGTTCTCTTATTCCGCAACTGGAAGGCATTAGCGATAATATTCGCGCGATTAGCATTGTGGATCGCTATCTGGAACACGATCGGGTTTATATTTTCGAAAACGGCGGTGATAAGCAAGTTTGGCTCTCTTCAGCTGACTGGATGACGCGTAATATTGACTACCGTATCGAAGTCGCTACGCCTATCCTCGACCCGCGGCTTAAACAACGCGTCCTGGATATCATTGACATTCTGTTTAGCGACACGGTAAAAGCGCGTTTTATCGATAAAGAACTCAGCAACCGCTACGTACCGCGCGGCAATCGCCGTAAAGTCCAGGCGCAGCTGGCAATTTATGACTACATCAAATCACTCGAGCAACCAGACTAACGCTATGCCAATTTACGATAAATCCCCTCGCCCGCAGGAGTTCGCTGCGGTCGATCTCGGCTCAAACAGCTTTCATATGGTCATTGCCCGCGTGGTTGACGGCGCAATGCAGATTATCGGGCGCTTAAAACAGCGCGTCCATCTGGCGGACGGGCTGGGCGCAGATAACAAACTCAGCGAAGAAGCCATGGAACGGGGGCTTAGCTGTCTGTCGCTGTTTGCTGAACGCTTACAAGGTTTCTCCCCTTCCAGCGTCTGTATCGTAGGCACCCATACGTTACGTCAGGCGCAAAATGCCGCTGATTTTCTCAAACGTGCGGAAAAGGTTATTCCCTACCCGATAGAGATTATTTCCGGTAACGAAGAAGCGCGCCTGATTTTTATGGGCGTAGAACATACGCAGCCGGAAAAAGGCCGCAAGCTGGTGATCGATATCGGCGGCGGGTCAACAGAGCTGGTCATTGGCGAAAACTTCGAACCCAGGCTGGTTGAAAGCCGTCGTATGGGCTGCGTGAGCTTCGCGCAGCTCTACTTTCCCGGCGGCATTATCAATAAAGAAAACTTCCAGCGCGCCCGAATGGCGGCGGCGCAAAAACTGGAAACCTTAACCTGGCAGTATCGTATTCAGGGTTGGAACGTAGCGATGGGCGCTTCCGGTACGATTAAGGCCGCTCATGAAGTTCTCCTGGCGCTGGGTGAGAAAGATGGCTTCATTACGCCGGAGCGCCTCGATAAACTGAAGTCAGAAGTGTTGAAGCACCGCTCCTTTAATGCGCTCAGCCTGCCGGGTCTGTCTGAAGAACGCAAAGCGGTCTTTGTGCCGGGCCTGGCGATTCTGTGCGGCGTTTTTGATGCTCTGGCTATCCGCGAGCTTCGCCTTTCCGACGGCGCGTTGCGTGAAGGCGTGCTGTATGAAATGGAAGGCCGCTTCCGCCATCAGGATGTTCGCAGCCGTACCGCAAAAAGTCTGGCCAATCAATACAACATTGACAGAGAACAGGCCAGACGCGTGCTGGAAACCACCATGCAGATGTACGAACAGTGGCAGGCCCAGCAGCCAAAACTGGCGCATCCGCAGCTTGAAGCGTTGCTCCGCTGGGCGGCAATGCTGCATGAGGTTGGACTGAATATTAATCACAGCGGTTTACATCGCCATTCGGCTTATATTCTGCAACACAGCGATTTGCCCGGCTTTAATCAGGAGCAGCAAATGATGATGGCGACGCTGGTGCGTTACCATCGTAAAGCCATAAAACTGGATGATATGCCCCGCTTTACGCTGTTTAAGAAAAAACAGTATCTGCCGTTAATTCAGCTACTTCGGCTGGGCGTATTACTGAACAACCAGCGGCAGGCGACCACCACGCCGCCGACGCTGCGGCTAACGACCGATGACAGCCACTGGACGTTATGTTTTCCGCATGACTGGTTCAGCCAGAATGCGCTGGTACTGCTTGATCTGGAAAAAGAACAGCAGTACTGGGAAGCGGTAACTGGCTGGCGTCTCAATATTGAGGAAGAAAGCTCGCCGGAGATCGCCGCGTAAATTGTGGATCAGACGCCGCGCCGCGGCGTCTGCCTTTACTGAATCTCAGATAATAGCTGCGGCTCGCCAATTAAATATCCCTGAAGATAGTCGATTCCCAACGAGAGCACTACGCTTCGTATTTCTTCGCTCTCGACATACTCCGCGACGACCTGCATATTTTTCATTCGCGCTAAATGACAAATAGAAGCTACAATCTGATAATCGAGACTGTTTGACACTATATTGCGAATAAAACTGCCGTCAATTTTAAGAATATCGGCGTCAACGTTTTTCAGCCGCGCATAGCTGGCGTAGCCAGTACCGAAATCATCAATCGCTATCTGACAGCCAAACTGCTGTAGCTGTCCCAGCGTCAACTGCGCCTGCTCAGCATTGGTAAGAGAGTTGCTTTCCGTTACCTCAAAAACCAGTTGCCAGGGTTCAACCTGATATTGCGTAAGCAGTTGCTTAACTTCTGCAGGGAAACGAGCGCGGCATACTGATGTTGGCGACAGATTAATGGCAAAACGATGCGCGGGCATATATTCCCGGCTGGCCGCCATAAACCGCAGCGTGTTTTCAATCACCCAGAGATCGATAGCGGAAGACAAACCAAACTCATGCGCCACGGGTAAAAAATTGTCCGGGTTGATAACGTCGCCGTTGTCATCCCTGAGTCGCAGTAAAATTTCATGGTAAACGTCCCCACGAACGCCGAAAATAGGCTGCGCCATCAGGAAAAAATGATCGTGCTCCAACGCCTGTTGCAGCCGATTCATCATCGCAATTCTGCCCTTCAAATCGCGCTGCAGGTGCATTGCGCCGCGCCGCTGTAAATCCTCCGGCGCGTTAGTCGTCAACGAAAGATCGGAACTGGTGCTTAATTCGCCCAACAGAAGATAAAGGTGGCTAACCGGAGAACGCACGCAGCAGTAGCTCACGCCGACAGGCGGCTGTAGCGGCAGTCCATCCCAGATAAACCGAAACTGCTTAATATGTTTATCCAGCGCTTCAATACGCTGCTGATGCGCCTCTGTATTAAGACGCAGCACCAGGTCGTGCCCTGACATCTGGTAGACGCACTCATTTGAGGCCAGCATCGGCGTAATCCAGTGAGAGAGCTTTTGCTTATACTGGATGCGTAGCATGACGCCATAATTTTTACCCAATAGCTCCAGGCCCGGCACGTGTAAAAAACAGATCGTAGACCAGGGCGCATTTTGGAGCGCGCGGTTTAACGCACGTAAATTGGGAAGATGTACAACCGGGTCAAGATAGGCCAGCCGCCGTGCGCGACCACTCACTACGCGCTGACGCGTGGCCAGTACAGACATATAATTAACAATAAAAGAAAAAACCAGATAGCTCGAAGAGGTAATCGCTAATTGCGTATCATAACCTGAATACCAGGGCATATAACGCTGATAATAATGAATCGACGTAATTAGCACGACGGCCCAGATAATTGAAATAAACTTATAGCCATAGCGCATCGCGCCCCACAGCATGACCGGCAATAATAACGAAAGCGTATAGTTGGTACTAAATATTGAACTATTATCAGTCAATGGCATACACAGTATAAACATTAGTGTAGTCAATACGGCCAGCCAAATAACGATCTCTTTTTTAGTGGCCTTGCTATCAATCTGTAGCTTTAATTGCTGATAATACCCCCGTAGGTGCAGCGGATTGCGGAGAGTACGAATAATAAAATAGCACAATGGCACGCCGACAAGGTTACCGACCAGTAACGCCTGGTAATTAATCAGCGTGTTGATATTAAAGGGCATTACCCCCATCAGGCTGGCTTTGCTTTCGTACATGCCAACAAAAGCGGCAAACTGGTAGATGACCAGAAATAATGTTGCAGAACAAAATACCTGCCAGAATATTCGTTGAAACAACAGGTGGGCGTCGCCGTGGGAAACATTGTTTCGCCGTGGGGAAAAGACACGATAGCCGCCCCAGCTTAGCACGATAGTGATGATAAAGTGCATCGTCACGGAAAGGGTTTCATACAGCCCTGTCTGCGGGTATCTGCGCCAGAAGATAGCAAGCACAATGCCCGGCAGTGCTGCCCAGCCGAAAAAGAGCATCAGGCTAAGCATAAAAGCTAACGGCAGGTAAAAAAGAACCACATTTCCAGTGCTGGTAAGCGCATAAGTATTTGCGCTACTTAAAACAGGTAGTAAAATCGAAGGAAGGATGAGCGGTAGTCCCCACCATTTATCTCTGATATTTATATAATTTTTATTTAGTTTCATAGATGCTCAGCAGAACCCCCCAATCCCAAAGGGGCGTTAACAGACAGGCATCCCACCTGACTTTAAATTGATGATGCGATATACATCACACGATAGTCATCGATTGTAATTATTAAACAAAAGTAACATTTGATTTAAGTCAATTATTACCTTTCTCCTGCAGCCTTTATTCGCCTTTTTATTCTTTGTTATCATTAATTTATTATTAATGTAAATACTAAAATTATCTTCCATAACAATATAAGATAAATCAACTGACGCAATTTTACATTAAGAGGAATTGACCATCGGTTCGCAGTATGCCTTAATGTAGAGTGAACGCAGGCTTGTTACGTTCTTCGCCTTGATAATACCCTTGAAGAACCCAGCCTGATCCCGCCCATACCGCTGGGCCAACGTTAAGGAACCCTTTGTGAGTCAGGCCAACAGTATGCGAAAACGACATCGATTTAACACTCGCATGACCCGTATCGTACTGCTTATCAGTTTTCTCTTCTTCTTTGGACGTTTCGTCTACTCTTCTATCGGCGCCTGGCAGCACCATCAGGATAAAAAAGAAGCGCAACAGTCATCGCTTTCTGTCACCACACCGGGACAACGTTAAGCTGTTATCCGTTAAAAAGCCCGCGCAAGAAAAAGAAGCTTTAGCGTTAACGCAAAAAGACAACCCACTCAATGGGTTCAGGCCATGATCAGACGCTTAAAGAGCAACCGCGGGATATCCTGCCTGGGTGATAAGATCACATGCGCGGTTACTAAGATTCCCTCGACCGAATACAAAACCCGATAGCCTTCAGCGTGCCCCTATCATGTACTGCAAAACAACCCCGATGATCTTTTTTTTCAAAGAGGTGAATCGCTTACTACCCCGTAATTATTAGTTAGAACAAAGAGATTAGGTGTTGTATAATTGTTGGTCATGGTTAGAAGGGGTGAGTAAATGGACACTACTGAACCATTGAATGGTACCTACTTCTACGGCGGGTTATCCAACCTGACACCACAACAACTATGGTGGGCTATCACCATCGCCGTTGTGAGCGAGCATCTGGGGATCTCAGTGGTTGATGCTGCACTGGTTATCTCAGGGCAACCAATTCTACCTACGAGGGGGAAACCTCGTGGGACAACTCCAGTAACATCAATTGCTTCTAAGTACATCAGTAATTGGTTGAACTATAAACTGCCACCTGGGATCAGATTACCAACGTTGACAGGCAAAACCATCAACTCATTACAGCTAAGCTCAACGAATAATTTAGGTCGTTTCGTTGTTCGTAATGTACCCTGGCTCGGTTGGGTTATGACATTCACTACGATTTATGATATCCAGCGTGATATTAAAGATACATTTAATCGTGTGGCGGTTCCTAAAGATCGCATTCAGTGGACGTACTTCTAATGAGAGATATTGAGAAAGAAATTATCGATTTTATCGATCAGGAATATAACACTAAAAAGTACTTTCTCTGTGGGCCAAAGCGAACCATCACGCTTGATATCAGTATTAAGGATGATCTAAAACTCGTTTTTGAAGATAGTGAAGAACTTCTACAAGAGTACTTCAAGCGTTGGAATGTAGATTCAGAAGGATTTGACATACTCAACTATCTGAATCCAGAGTACTTTGGAAGTAAAGAGCCTGATCCGCGTAAACCACTAACGGTTGGTATGCTCGTTGAAAGTGCTAAAGCTGGACGTTGGTTATATAGTTGAAGAATAAGTTACTATATTTTAAATACCCCTTATTTGGGCTGAGTCGCCACGGATAACCTGGACACTTCTGAGTCGTTGGTAGATCTTTTTCTTTATCCGTTCACGCTTCAGTAGCTGGAAAAAGCTTTCTGCAACCGCATTGTCATGACAGTTGCCACGACGGCTCATACTGCCCTCCAGTCCGTGCAATTTCAGCCATTCATAGCGGGTGTACTGACTATCCTGATCAGACTGAACCAGCACCTGTTTTTGGGGATGACGTCGCCACACGGCCATCAGAAGCGCATTCAGGACAATATCTTTTGTCATTCGTGGTTGCATTGACCAACCGATAACTTTGCGCGAGAACAAATTAACGACCACGGCAAGATACAGCCAACCTTCGTGGGTTCGTAATTACGTCAAATTTGCCGTCAGGAGCTGTGCGCTACACAGAAAACTCATCTATGCACATAAACAAAAACCCTCTGCAAAAACAGAGGGTTAAATTCACCTTTACCTGTTCATGAAAACACAGGAAGGGTTATCGGCTTATTCCCACTCAATGGTAGCCGGTGGTTTACCGCTGATGTCATACACCACACGGGAAATCCCGTTGACTTCATTGATGATGCGGTTGGAAACACGACCGAGGAAGTCATACGGCAGGTGCGCCCAGTGCGCGGTCATAAAGTCGATGGTTTCGACGGCACGCAGAGAGACCACCCAATCGTACTTGCGACCATCGCCCATGACGCCTACGGAACGGACCGGCAGGAACACGGTAAACGCCTGACTGACTTTGTCGTATAGATCCGCTTTGCGCAGCTCTTCAATGAAGATAGCGTCCGCGCGACGCAGCAGGTCGCAGTACTCTTTCTTCACTTCGCCCAGTACGCGCACGCCGAGGCCCGGCCCCGGGAACGGATGGCGATACAGCATGTCGTACGGCAGGCCCAGCTCCAGACCAATCTTACGCACTTCGTCTTTGAACAGCTCTTTCAGCGGTTCAACCAGCCCCATCTTCATCTCTTTCGGCAGGCCGCCGACATTGTGGTGAGATTTGATGACGTGCGCTTTACCGGTTGCAGACGCCGCAGATTCGATAACGTCAGGATAGATGGTGCCCTGCGCCAGCCATTTCACGTCTTCCAGTTTGAGCGCTTCTTCGTCGAACACTTCAACGAAAACGCGACCGATGATCTTACGCTTGGCTTCCGGATCGTTCTCACCAGCCAGCGCGGACAGGAAGCGCTCTTCCGCCGGTACGTGAACGATATTCAGGCCAAAATGGTCGCCAAACATGTCCATCACCTGCTCGGCTTCGTTCAGGCGCAACAGGCCGTTGTCGACGAAAACACAGGTCAGATTTTTACCGATGGCGCGGTGCAGCAGCATTGCGGTGACGGAAGAATCCACACCGCCGGAGAGACCGAGGATCACTTTATCGTCGCCTACCTGCTCGCGAATGCGCGCCACGGCGTCGTCGATGATCTTCGCCGGCGTCCACAGCGCTTCACACTGGCAGATATCACGCACAAAACGCTCCAGCATGCGCATACCCTGGCGGGTGTGAGTCACTTCCGGGTGGAACTGTACGCCGTAGAAGCGTTTTTCTTCGTTGGCCATAATGGCGAACGGGCAGCTTTCGGTGCTGGCGACGGTCACGAAGTCGGACGGAATCGCCGTCACTTTATCGCCATGGCTCATCCACACGTCCAGCAGCGGTTTGCCGTCGGCGGTCAGGGAATCTTCAATACCGCGAACCAGCGCGCTGTCGGTCAGCACTTCGACCTGCGCGTAACCAAATTCACGCTCATTAGAACCTTCTACATGACCGCCAAGCTGCATCGCCATGGTCTGCATCCCGTAGCAGACGCCAAATACCGGCACGCCTGCTTCAAAGACATACTGCGGCGCGCGCGGGCTGTTTTCTTCGGTGGTGCTTTCCGGGCCGCCGGAAAGAATAATGCCGCTTGGGTTGAAGTCACGAATTTGTGCTTCTGTCACATCCCACGCCCACAGTTCGCAGTAAACACCCAGCTCACGCACGCGGCGCGCAACCAGTTGAGTGTACTGAGAACCGAAGTCCAGAATGAGGATGCGATGCTTATGAATGTTTTCCGTCATTGACGCTTATTCCGAGGCAAATGAAACAGATTAAATAAATCGCCCGACGCGAAGGTCGGGCGAAGAAAATCAGGAGCCCAGACGGTAGTTCGGGGACTCTTTGGTGATGGTCACGTCGTGAACGTGGCTTTCCTGGATACCCGCACCGCTGATACGCACAAACTCCGCTTTAGTACGCAGTTCGTCGATGGTAGCACAACCGGTCAGCCCCATACAGGAGCGCAGGCCGCCCATCTGCTGGTGAATGATCTCTTTCAGGCGACCTTTATAGGCTACGCGGCCTTCGATACCTTCCGGCACCAGTTTGTCGGCGGCGTTGTCGCTCTGGAAGTAACGGTCGGAGGAACCTTTGGACATCGCGCCCAGCGAGCCCATCCCGCGGTAGGATTTGTACGAACGGCCCTGGTAGAGTTCGATTTCGCCCGGGGATTCTTCGGTACCGGCCAGCATAGAGCCCACCATTACCGCGCTCGCGCCTGCGGCGATGGCTTTGGCGATATCGCCGGAGAAACGGATACCGCCGTCAGCGATAACCGGAATTCCGGTGCCTTCCAGCGCTTCTACCGCGTCGGAAACAGCGGTGATCTGCGGAACGCCCACGCCAGTCACGATACGAGTCGTACAGATAGAGCCAGGGCCGATACCCACTTTCACCGCGCTGCAACCGGCTTCCGCCAGTGCGCGAGCGCCTGCGCCAGTGGCGACGTTGCCGCCGATGATTTGCAGGTCAGGATATTTAGCGCGCGTCTCACGGATACGTTGCAACACGCCTTCTGAATGACCGTGAGAAGAGTCGATCAGCAGTACGTCAACGCCTGCCGCCACCAGCGCGTCAACGCGCTCTTCGTTGCCCGCGCCTGCGCCGACCGCCGCGCCGACACGTAAACGGCCCTGCTCATCTTTACAGGAGTTTGGTTTACGTTCCGCTTTCTGGAAATCTTTTACGGTAATCATGCCAAGCAGATGGAAGTTATCATCAACGACCAGCGCTTTTTCTACGCGTTTTTCGTGCATTTTTGCCAGCACGACTTCACGGGCTTCGCCTTCACGAACGGTCACCAGACGCTCTTTCGGCGTCATGTAAACGCTAACCGGCTGGTTCAGGTCAGTCACAAAACGCACGTCACGACCGGTGATGATACCCACCAGTTCGTTATCTTCAGTCACCACCGGATAGCCCGCAAAACCGTTACGCTCGGTCAGGGCTTTCACTTCATGCAACGTGGTGGTTGGCAGGACGGTCTGCGGGTCGGTCACTACGCCGGACTCGTGTTTCTTCACGCGGCGAACTTCTTCCGCCTGGCGCTCAATGGACATGTTTTTGTGGATAAAACCAATGCCGCCTTCCTGGGCCAGGGCAATTGCCAGGCGCGCTTCCGTCACGGTGTCCATCGCCGCAGAAAGCATAGGAATATTCAGACGAATGGTTTTCGTCAACTGCGTGCTGAGATCGGCAGTATTCGGCAAAACGGTGGAGTGAGCGGGAACAAGGAGGACGTCGTCAAACGTCAGGGCTTCTTTAGCGATACGTAGCATGGGCAATATCTCACCTGGGAGGTTAATAAATATTGCCGCGGCATTATACAGAACGTAATCGGTTGCATCTACATTTTTTTGCAAATAGTGCTTGCGATCCCCCGTGAGCAGGTTACTATTGATTGAATAACCTGCTGATTTAGAATTTGATCCCGCTCACATGTTATCCTCTCAAACTTCCTCAATTTTTACCGTAAGCCACCTTAACCAGACGGTTCGTCTGCTGTTAGAACAGGAGATGGGACAGGTATGGATCAGCGGCGAGATTTCTAATTTCACGCAGCCTGCGTCGGGCCACTGGTACTTTACGCTCAAAGACGATACCGCTCAGGTGCGCTGTGCGATGTTCCGTAACAGCAACCGCCGGGTGACGTTCCGTCCGCAGCACGGGCAGCAGGTGCTGGTACGCGCCAACATTACGCTGTACGAGCCGCGCGGCGATTATCAAATCATCGCCGAAAGTATGCAGCCCGCGGGCGAAGGCTTGTTGCAGCAGAAATATGAGCAGCTAAAAGCCAAACTCCAGGCCGAAGGCTTGTTCGATCAGCAGCATAAACAGCCGTTGCCCTCCCCGGCCCACTGCGTGGGGGTGATCACCTCGAAAACCGGCGCGGCGCTGCACGATATTCTCCACGTGCTAAAGCGTCGTGACCCATCCCTGCCCGTAATTATCTACCCGACGGCGGTCCAGGGCGACAACGCGCCGGGGCAGATCGTTCGTGCTATCGAACTGGCGAACGCGCGCGGCGAATGTGATGTACTGATCGTCGGGCGCGGCGGCGGTTCGCTGGAAGATTTGTGGAGTTTTAACGACGAACGCGTGGCGCGGGCGATTTTTGCCAGCCGTATTCCGGTGGTCAGCGCCGTCGGTCACGAAACGGACGTCACGATAGCTGATTTTGTCGCCGACCTGCGCGCGCCGACGCCATCAGCAGCTGCAGAAATTGTCAGCCGCAACCAGCAGGAGTTGTTGCGCCAGATTCAATCCGCCCAACAGCGTCTGGGCATGGCGATGGACTACTACCTCGCCAACCGCAGCCGCCGTTTCACGCAGATTTTTCACCGTCTGCAACAGCAACATCCGCAACTGCGTCTGGCCCGTCAGCAAACCGCGCTGGAACGTCTACGCCAACGGATGGGATTTGCGCTTGAGGCCAGGATTAAGCAGGCCACTCAGCGCCAACAGCGCGTAAGTCAACGCCTGAGCC
This sequence comes from Salmonella sp. NW1250, assembly GCF_051812965.1. Classification (NCBI taxonomy): domain Bacteria; kingdom Pseudomonadati; phylum Pseudomonadota; class Gammaproteobacteria; order Enterobacterales; family Enterobacteriaceae; genus Salmonella; species Salmonella sp. NW1250. The sequence goes on from NZ_JAMNDD010000010.1 coordinate 96,824, forward strand.
AGCAAAATCCGCAGCCGCGCATTCACCGCGCGCAGTCGCGCATCCAACAGCTGGAATATCGTCTGACGGAGAATATCCGCTCACGGTTAAGCGAACAGCGCGAGCGTTTCGGCAACGCGGTCACGCATCTGGAAGCGGTCAGCCCGTTAGCCACGCTGGCGCGCGGCTATACGGTTTCGACGACAACGAACGGCAAGGTGCTGAAAAAGATCAAACAGGTCAAAGCAGGCGATATTATGACTACGCGACTGGAGGACGGCTGGCTTGAAAGTGAAGTCAAATCCGTCACGCCGGGCACGTAATCCAACGCTCCCCCACCCTTTGCAGCGCGATGTTGGGTTTCGACTTCGCCTCAGCCAACCTACGCGCCACGTCGGATAAGGTGTAACCACAATTCGACGATCAACCGGTTTGTCATTCGCCTCAAAACCGGGCAGGGAACGCCCGCCCGGTTTTGTCTAGCTTACCAGTTATAGCGCAGATTGAGGCTACCGTTCAGATCGCCAAAGTCATTGCTGCCAGTCTGCCCGGCAACCTGAGCGCGAACGCTCCACTGCTTATCGATATCTGCCTGCAGACCCACTTTCAGCTCCGCACGGTTAGCCGGAAGATCCTGTTTTACCGTGGCATCATCAAACGATACCGACACATCATCGCTGGTGTGCAGCCAGTTAGCTTCAGCAAACGGCTGGATAACCGTACGGCTGCCTTTGTACAGCTTGCCGTCAACACGCAGACCCAGGCGCGTTGTCCAACTGTCGCCATCCTGACCATCGATCCGGGTGCCGTAGTTATCCTTCACGCTATCCGCTGAGTAATTCTGCCAGACAACCTGCGCCTGCGGCGTCAGACTGACAGTATTGCCGTTGCTAAGCGCAATATCGTAGCGATAACCAGTTTCCAGCGAGACGGCGTTAGCGGTTGAATCATAAGATTCAGATCCCGCATCACCGCTCTCTACGCTGTTGTTGTAGAAACCATATTGGTACCAGCTGTCGACATACGCACCGCTATGCGTTTGGGCATCGGCAAACCAGGTGGCATAGATGCCGAGGTTGTAGCCGTCTACGTTGGCGCTGCTGGTGAACTGGCTACCGTCTGCGCCACGGTTACCGGTGCTGTCGGTATCGGCGTTGATGTAGCTCGCCATGACGCCAACGGTAACGCTCTGCTGGCCGTTACCCCAGGCCAGAATGTCGCCGCCTAACTGGAACTGGGAGTAGTTGCTGTCCATATCGATATTGCCGCTGACAGCCTCGGATTCCGCTTTACCCGCTTTGAAGCGCGCCCATACGCTGCCATCGGCATTACGATACTGGCTGCCCTCGCGGTCATAGAGGGTCTGCATTTGCAGGTTGCGCGCCATCCACTGGTTGCCCATGTACGCGCCGATATCCGCACGGTACTGCGGTGCGACATCGCCGCCATCGCCGCCATCGTCCGGAGGCGTGACATCACCGCCGTCGCCGTCGTCGTCCGGAGGCGTGACATTACCGCCATCGTCACCGCCATCCGAAGGCGTGTCATCACCGCCGCTGTCGTCATCATCAGACTGTGCTTTTGACGCCAGATACCAGTCGTTGTCACTTTCATTCCAGTACAGACGGTAGGTATACAGACTAGCGTTAACTTCATTTTTTAACACAAACGCATCGCTGGTCGATACGCCGCCAACATCCACCACTTCAATACCGTTAGTGGTCTGTGCTCCATCGCCGATGCCGTTGATGTACAGATCGGTGGTGCCGGAGGCATCGCCGGTAATCACCAGCTTATCGGTCGCCGAATCATCGTCGCCCAGGACGGTATTCAGGTAAAGCGAGCCGCCGTTGCCGGTGTAATTGCCATCAACATAAAGCGTATTGCCAGGCGTGCTGGAGCTGCTACCGCTGGTCATTGTCCCCAAGTTGATCAGATCGCCATTGAGGGTGAAGATAGCGCCTGTCTCCTCGCTGTCGCCAAAGACCAGCGTCCCTTCATTGGTCACCTTACCGTTAACGGTCGTACCGTTGCTGCCGCCGAAGGTCGCCCCGGAGGCAACGTTTACTGCCTGCTGGCTGCCCATTTCGCCAATCGTACCGTCTCCGGACAGCCATAGCGTGCCTTCCTGTACGTTGGTATCGCCGCTATAGGTGTTCGCGCCGCTCAGCGTCAATTTACCCGCGCCCAGTTTGGTCAGCGATTTACCGTCCCAGTCGCCGTTGCTGGTTTTATCGCCCAGTACGCTGGTGACTTCAAAACTGTCGCCTGCGCCCAGAGTAAACGTGCCGTGTGCTGGCGTCGCTGACGTGGCGGTCGCATTCCAGCTCAGCCCTTCGGTAAGCAAATATTCTGACGCATCTTCAGGATTGATTGTCCCGGTTACGGTCAGATAGTCCGGCTGGTCAGTGAGGTTCATCGTCAGGCTGGTAAAGTCGCCGCTGATATCGCTGTCCATATCCATCAGTTTAAAGGACTGGAACTCCGCATCGGAGGCGCGCGCTTGCAGGCTGGCGTCGCTGACGACCAAATCGCCGCCAAGCGTGGCGCTGCCGCCGGTGATCAGCGGTTGCACTGAGTCACTATTCAGCTCAACGTTCAGCGTACTGCCATCTTGCTGAATTAACGCGCTGTCGCCGAGATCCAACGAGGTGCCAAGCGCCAGTTGGGTCGTCGCGCCGCTATGAGTGGTGATGCCGCCCACCGCGCTGACTTCACCGTCTGCGTCCAGCACCAGCGTGGCGTTATTGTCTACCAGACCGGTGCCCAGCGCCGTCGTACTGGCGGCGACCAGCGTACCCTCATTGATGGTGGTGCCGCCGCTGTAGTCGTTGTCGCCGGAGAGGATCAGCGTGCCTGCGCCTTCTTTGGTCAGCGATTTACCGTCCCATCTGCTACCCGGATCCAGCGTGTCATCAACGTCTGTCAGTGTAGCCGCAACGTTAAAGCTGCCGTCAGGGTCGCTCAGGGTAAAGGTGCCGTGGGCGTCGGTAGTGGCGTTGTCTCTGTCCGCATACCAGGAGAGGGAGGCCGTCAGATCATAGTTGGTGTTGTCCGTTTCATCGACTTTTCCGTCGATAGTCAGGAAGTCAACATCTTCTCTATTCATTCCCGCGACGGTCAGATTGTCGAAATCACTCGTAATGGCGCTGTCGCTGTCAATCAGCGTGTAGGTGTATGCCTCAGGCGTCCAGCTGTCTGTAACGCTGCCGATGCCGGTAACATTCAGAGTGCCGCCCAGCGTGACGCTGTCGGCGATAATGGCGCTTTCACCGTTGGCCTTACTGAGGTCAATATTCAGCGTACTATCGGCTTGCTGAGTCAGCGAGTCGACGTTGAGCGTCGTACCTTTGGCCAGCTCAGTCGTTGCTCCAGACTGGGTCGTGACATTCGCAAGGTTGAATTCGCCCTCCGCGTCCAGCTTCAGCGTACCCGCGTTATAGACATCACCGCCGCCCAGCGCGTTAACGTTGGCAGCAATCAGCACACCGTCGTCAATGGTGGTGCCACCGGAGTAACTGTTATCGCCGCTTAACGTCAGCTCGCCCGTACCGGTTTTCACCAGCGAGCCGCTGCCGGAAAGCGTATTTTCCAGCTCGCCCTCGCCCACCTTAAGCACGCCGCTGTTGTCGATATCGCCGCTGCCTAACGAATCCGCATGGTCAACCGTCAGCGTACCGCCGGAAATAGTGGTGCCGCCGGAGTAATTGTTATCGCCGGTCACGATCAGCTCATCGCTACCGCTTTTGACAATTTGGCCCTCGCCGGTCACGTTGTTATCCAGCGTGCCCTGGCTCAGCGCAAGCTTTGCGTTTTCTGCAATCGTCACATCGCCAGTGCCGAGCGAGGCGGCGTCTTTGGCGGCCAGAATACCGCCGTCAATTTCAGTGTCGCCGTAGTCGTTGCCGGTGTTGCTGAGGATCAGCGTGCCGTCGCCCTGTTTGGTTAGCTTGCTGCCATCCCAGTCGGAGGTAGCCGTGGTTTCGTCTAGTTCGCTGGTGACGGTAAAGGTACTGTCTGCATCAACGGTAAAAGTGCCATGCGCAGCGCGCGCAGAATTTGCGCCCGCGTACCAACTCAAACCCGTAGACAACTCGTAGTTGGTATTATCATTCGCATCAACGCCCGCGTTGATCGTAAGGTAATCCGGCATAGCAGAGGTGTCGGCATCCAGCGTTACGCTGTCAAAATCGGTAGTGATCGCAGTTTGCGAATCAATCAGCGTGACCGATCCAAAGTGTTCGTCGGTTTCGGGCGCGACAAAGGTGGCCGTTGAGCTAAGGTTCAGCGTCCCGTCCAGCGTGACGTTGGCGGCTTTGATAATTGGCGAGCTGTTGGCGGTATCCAGCGTCGCGTTTATCTGGCTGCCGTCCTGCAAGGTCAGGGTATTATCCACCGTCAGCAGCGTACCTGTCGAACCGCTCGCGTTGCCCAGCGTAATGCCGCCGTCGTTGGTCAGGTTGCCGACGGTTGACGGGTCGGTCATGTTCCACTGGCTGGTGTCGTCGAGCGACAGCGTAGTAAACATCGCATCTACACTACCGGTTAACGTGGACCCCTGGCTTAAAGAGAGAGATGACGATGACATGTCAGTCTGGACAATGTTGCCGGTCAGCATCGTTTTTTCGGCCTGAATAGTCGCTTTGCTGCCCAGCTTGATCACTTCCGGCGCTTCAAATGTGCTGTCGGTCACCACAATAGGACCGTTAATCGTGGTATCGGCGTCTATGTGCAGCGCGATCCCCTGCCCTGTTTTGTCCGTGTCGGCGTTAATCACGCTGTTGCTTATTGTCAGCGCGTTGAGATCCTCATACCCGTCAAGTTTTCTTTTGCTGGTGATAAAGATGCCATCGCTGTCGGCGTTAATGGTGACGTCGTTGATCCTGGCGTCCGACGCCAGAATATACACGCCCGTACCGGCAGAGGTAATGTTGCCGCCTGAAATATCCAGGGTGGTGGCGTTGTTGGCCCGCACCGCCGCGCCGCTGGCGTTGGTATGCGTTATGGTCGCGTTGGTGAGATTAAGATCGGCCTTATTGCTGCCCTGAATGGTGTCCTTCGTACCTGTAGAGCTGACCGAGCTATCAGACAGGTTCAGGGTGGAACCCGCATTTGCCGCGTCGGTACCGGCAACAACGTTTATCTGGCCTTGCGCCAGGGTGATTGTGCTACCGTCCAGCACGTTCAGCGTACTGCCTTGTTGCACCTGCGCGCTGCTGCTGTTAGCTGCCTCAACGATGGTGCCGTCCAGCGTTGCTTCTGACCCCGTATACAGCGTCATTATGCCGTAATTGCCGTCAATCTTTAGCGTACTGTCCGTTAACGTCAGTTTGCTGCCATCCGCTGCGGAAATACCCAGAGAATAAATACTATCAGTGGTTATCTCCGTGTCGGTAAGATCAAGGATGGCGTAATGATCTATCGAAATGGCTTTGGAAACGTACTTACCGCCATCCGGAGCATTTGCCCCGCCCCCGGTCGTTTCAATGACGAGCCCCGTCCCTGTGACCGTAGTGGGCTGCCAGCCGACGGTGGCGACACCCGAGACATAGAGTGCCGCGCCATCCTCAACTCCCGAATAGGCCATCGGCGGCGTTGACTTATCCAGAACGTGGGTCTGTGCATCAGCATATGATACCTGATTGTCGGCCATGGCCAGCGGGCTGAAAAATCCGAGCGCCGCAGCCACGGCGCAAGCCAGCGCCGCTCGCGTAGCTTTTGTTATTTGTCCATATTCGGACTTTTTATTTGGGGAATGGGTTTCACTCGCGCATACTTGCGCTTTAACTTTGCTGTGGCCTCGCGCCAGTTCTGAAGCCACAACATACATATTTCGCACGGCGCTCCAGACAATACTGTAGGTCCTGTTCAATTTTTAAATTTCCTTTTAATAACGTTCACGAAGCAAACTGGATTTTGATTGGCTGTAAATAGCTTTTAAATGGTGTATATAAATGAGATAAATAATAAATGATAAAAATATGGTTTTATGAATGATTGCAATCACCTGTAACAATATATTATCAAAGCCAAATTATTAACCAATTTCAAGGCCCATTTCAATACCAGGTCAATTTTTGATTAATTTATAATTGATATAAATATATCCATCTCTTTTATATATATTTATATTGTGAATATCATTTAATGATTTCATATATTGAGATAAATAGATGCGCGAGGCAAAAAGGGGTAATTATCATGCGACACCTGGCGTTATTTTAAATATACTCGTCATACTTCAAGTTGCATGTGCTGCGGCTGCGTTCCCTCACCCCAGTCACTTACTTTAGTAAGCTCCCGGGGATTCGCTCGCTTGCCGCCTTCCTGCAACTCGAATTATTTAGAGTATATAGGTAGCGCCAGACGCGTAATACGTTACTCCACACACGTCGCATAACCTGCTGTGCTTGCCGGCTTAATGGCGCAGTTTTGTTGCCTGGTATTCTCATCCACGCCGCAATACATGCCGCCGCTCGAGGTTGATTTAGATAAACAGGGATAGCCCTGCGTCGGCCAGCCTAACGAGCTACAGGATTCGCCGCATCAGATCGCAACTGAACGCTACCCTGATATACCGGGATCGTTACACTGTCGGCCTGCGGCGGAGTGCCGTTAATAGCCGCAGTTTGCTCAGTGAGTTCCTGCCATGCGCCGCTGCTTCGCACGGCCTGCGCGAAGAAAGGCGTTAAACTGAGGGCGCATAGCAGCAGCCAGAATAAAAAACCGACACACTTTTTCGATTTCACTGACGTACCTGAGAAAGGTCCATTTCGTTGCAGTTCATTCCGTGAATACAAAAACGTAAAAATGCATCGCTACCGGAACAACGCCAGCCGCAAGGGATACCCAGGTTGGGCGACGCAATGCGTCACCCAACATTCAAAGGCGCTCCCGGCCCCATTCACTACGGCACCCGGCACGAGCCTAAGCCCGAGGTCGTCGATTTTTCACGATTACAGGTTGTCTGGCCGGTCGTTTCGTTAAATGAACAGTAGACCTTATTGCTTTGACCTTCATCTTGCGACACATAATCCCAGGACGATGTCGTCGGCCATTGCAACGTGCCGATAACGCTCTGCAACGCTTTCAGATCGTCCAGCGAGGCCATATTTTCCTGCGATCCGCAAAGATGTGTCAGCGATGTTTCAACGTGCTCGGACTGATAATAATAGTTCGACGCCCAGTATTCGTTAGTCATCAGCCAGGTATACTGGGGCATGGCAGAGAGCTCGGCTTTCAGATACGGGCGGCGCAGCGTAACGCCGTTCACCTGCACGGTATCCGGCATATGACCCCAGTATGACGCATACGGCGTATCCGGGCTGGTTTGTACCGTAAAGATTGCATCCACGCTCGCCGCCTCATCAAATTGATTCGCAAGCGCCGCCGTGACAGACGTTTTTAACCCCGACGATTTATCCTGAGTTAACGTAAACCGCAACTTACCGTCATCGCCAGTGAAGCCAGACCATTTTGTGCTGAGGCCATTCTGGTTATTAAACGCCACTGCCGCACCCGCCGCAGGTGCAACCGGCGTCAGCATCATATTCGCTGGCGAAGTTGTAAACGGAACCGGCTCGCCAATCACGCCGGGATCAATGTATTGCTTATCCACCGCACCGCGCGAATAAGCGTATCCACGCGTCAACAGTACGGCCACCCCGGCCTGCGGCTGCCCGTCGTCGTTAGTCACCGTTACCGTCATCGGTATCGTTTCGCCTTTTTTCGCCACGGCCGCTGATTTATCGGCGTTCCATGCGTCGGAAGAGAGCGCGATATTCAGCCCGCTGCGCGATGTTGTCAGGCAGAGTTGTAAGTAGTAGTTACCCGGGTTTTCCGACATGCTGTAGTCTTTCCCCGTCTTGAGATCTTTATACTGCCAGTAAAGGGTTGAGCCTTTCAGCAGGCTATCGCCCGCCCACCACCGCTTCCCGACGGGCAATCCAATATCGGTCGCCACCTTGCCGCCTGGGTGATCCTTGTACAGCGCCGTGAAATCATCTATCGCAGCCATCTGATTCATCCGACACCCACCGTAATTACCGGTATTAAAATTATTCACCATGACCCAGTATTCATTGGTTTCGAAATATTTATCCGTGTGCGCCTCCGATGAAGGCTCGCCTACCACCAGCGGGCGCTTAAACTCCGCACCGTTGCTGGCGGTGAAGGTCTCCGGCATATGGCCGTACATGTTGGCCTTGTCGCTGTCCGGGCTGGTGAGGACAGTGAACACCACCGGCAGCGATGAGGTCGCCGTCGGCGTATCGTACAGACTCGCGGTCAGCAGGTTTTTCAACCCTATGCCGCCGGGTTCGGCAAGTGTCAGAGTCAGCGTACCGTCCGCGCCGGTGGTGCCGGTCAGAGCCGATGTGGCATAGTAAAACTGTTGCTGCGCACCGGCTAGCGGCGTCACCGTCATGTTGGTGCCGTTAGTGGCTACAAATTTATTATAGTCAGTGTTGCGCGGCGTCCCGGCGTCGCGTTTAAGCGAAAAAGCCGTATAAGGCATCGGGTTGCCCATCGCATCGGTAGTGGTGATGAGCAGCGGGATCGACTCGCTGTTTTTCGCCTTCACCGCCTGAATAGCGTCATCCATCGCCTGCGGGGAGGTGAGGGTGATCTGCGTGGCCTGCGGTATCGGCGTCCTGGCGCAAATTTGGTACTGCCAGACAGAGTTGGGCGAGCTGTTTTCTGACCGACGCGAACCATCAGCCAGATCGACTACGTAATAGAAGTCAACTTTTGCCCCGCTGGAAAATGACGTCGAGTTCGATCCGCTCCAGTAAGAATAGTAGACCGGCCAGCCCTGGGCAGTATTTATCGTTCGGTTCGGGTATTTGCTGTAGAGCGAATCCAGCGCCTCAACGGCAGGGTAATAGCCCGCCGCGCAGCGGGCCGGATTTGCCCCTGTATTGGCTGGCCCATGAAAAATCGCCCAGGTTTCGTTGGTTTCTTGCTTAGACGTAGTATTGTCCGTACTGGCCAGCTCAGCGTACAACAGCGGGCGCTGGTACACCGCGCCATCTGCCGCCGTCAGCGATGGCGCCATATGCCCCCACATGCGGGCGACGCTGACATCCGGGCTGGTGACGACGGTAAAGATGGTGTCAATGCTGGCGCTCACGGCGGCATTTTCATACAGCGTCGCGTTAATCGCGGTGCGGGTGCCGTGGGTGTCCGGGCGGGTAACACTAATAATGCGGGTGCCGTCAGGGCCGGTCTGCGACCCCATTTTAGTGGTGGTCCAGGCCAGCGATTCGCCGTCGATCACCACGGGCGTCACGATGCCTTGCAGATCGTCACCGTCCTGGGCGGTATACTTTTCGCCACGGCGATCGTAACCGTCGCCGCGGGTGAGCACAAACGGCGCTTCCGGGATCGGGTTGCCGCTGGCGTCCTTCACCGTCACCTTGAGTTGTAGGCTATCGCCCTTTTTCACTTTGACCGCGTGGACGTCGCTGCCGTCGTACCACAGCGATGGATCGACCGGTTCAATGGTGATGGCGGCTGGTACCGGGTTGTCGCTGGCCAGGCAGCTGGCATAAATGGAGACGTTGCTGTTGGCAAATTCACTGCCGTTCGCCAGCGCAATCAGTTTCCAGGTGGTGGCGCTCTGGTAGGTGGACGACCAGTAGTTAAGATAGACTGGCCAGCCCTGAATGCCGTTAATTTTGCCGCCACTGTTGGCGTTGTACAGCGCCTCAAGCTGGTCGATGCGCGGCAGGCGGTTCGCCGCGCAGCCGCCCGCATCCGGGTTGCTCGCCGCGTCGGTGTGGGCCACTCGCGTCCAGGTCTCATTGCTCTCGTCCTGGGTACGCAGCGGGTTGCTCACTTCACCCGCCAGTTTGGGCCGCTCAAAGGTCCAGTCACCCACGGTAATTGTGTCGGCCATATGGCCCCACATTTTGGCTTTTGCCGTATCCGGGCTGGTGGCGACGGTAAACTTCACGCTGCGGGAAACCGGCGTATTGATGTATGAATGGATGGGCACGATGCTTAACTGTGTCAGCAACCCCACGCCCTTATCCTGGGTGAGGATAATGGTCGCATCGCCGTTGGCGTCGGTGATCCCCTGATAAACCTGTCCGGCAACGTAGCCGACGCCGTCAAACTGCATCTCGCCGTTGCTGGTATCGGTAAAACCGGTCGTCAGCCCGTCGCGCCGCCTGCCGTTCGCCATGGTGACGGTGAAGTCGGTATTGGCGATCGCCATGCCGTTAAGAGCGTTGCGCGAATGGATGTTCAGCTTAATCTGTTCACCCACTTTGGCGCTCATATCGGCGTTTTTAGTCGCCGGGTCGTCGTTGAAATAGACGTCCAGCACCGCCACCATTTCGTTGGCCGAGCAGGTCAGGTAGTTCGGCGTATCGGTAAATTTGCCGCTATCGCCGTTTTCGAGGTTGACGTGTACCGTCCCGGAGGCGTCGCTGTCGGCGGCGATGTAATAATCTTCGGTCGGCCAGCCGTGTTCGCTTTCCATCTGCCCGCCCGCATGTTCGCTGTACAAATGCGCCAGCGACGACTGATCCGGCACCTGGCCGACACCGCACTGCGCGGTGGCCGATGCCACGGAGTTAAATGTCGCCCACTGTTCGTTGTTTTCGTCGAACTGGCCGTCTTTATGGCTGGCCTCCACCGCCAGCAGCGGACGTTTGTACAGGTTGCCCGCATCCACCACGCCGCGCATATGGCCCCACATGTTGGCGCCGTCCACGTCCGGGCTGGTGACCACGGTGAAAATCACGCTAAAGGGCAGCTCGACGTTGCCGCCTTCGTCGTCCGGCATCACGATGCGGATAGGCGTTTCGACCCCCATACCGCTGTCGTGTTTTAACGTCAGATGCGCCTGGCCGTTAACGTCAGTCACGCCGGTATAGTGCTCCGGCGACGAGGCTCTCATGCCTTCGGAATCGACGGTGACCCGCTGGTTATCCCACGCGTCCTGATGCTCCCCTTTGCGGTTTGTCGCCGGGTCGATAAACAGCTCCATATAACGGTAAGGCAGCGGTTTTTGCGTGTCCCGGTCGACTACAGTCATCGTCAGATCGATCTCGTCCCCCACCTGCGCTTTATACGGCCCTTGTGGGGAGAGAGTAATCTGCGGGTGCGCCGCAGGCTGGGCTTTATCCACACAGCTGACCAGCAGCGTGTCGCTGTCGGCGGCCCTGGCAACCGACGCGCTGTTCATATGTACGGCAGCGTGGTAGCCGCTCATCTGATCTTTGGTCGACGACCAGTATTCGGCATCGTCCGTCGCCGGCCAGCCGGTGTACGTTGCCAGCGTGCTGTGCTCATGTCGCATCTGCACCAGTTGTTCGGCGTCCGGCAGAATATTGCAATGGTTATCGGCGCCGTTCCAGTCGAACAGCGCCCAGGTTTCGTTGGTATCGACGACGCTTTTGTCAGCGCCGCTCGCTTCCGCCGCCAGCTTCGGGCGGGTGAAGGTGTAGGTTATACCGTTCAGCGTCGCGGTGGTGCTCTTCACCATATGGCCGTACATACTGGCCTTATCGCTGTCCGGACTGGTGATAGTGGTGAAAATGACGGCGGTTTCAGCCGTAAGCGCCGGGAAGTTGACCGAGCTGACAACCAGCGGCGTTTTGACGCCGGGGCCTTCCTTCTGGGTGACCACCACCGTGGCGTTGCCGTTGGCGTCAGTGACGCCGCGATATTCCGTTTGGGTGGTCGTAAGTTCGGTATCGCCAACGCGAACCGGGTTGGCATTGTTGACCACACCCTGGCGGTTTATTGCATCCTCGCGACGGATCACAAACGGCGCATTGATCGCAGGCGTGCCGTCGCACGCTTTGGTGGTGATGGTGAGGGTGATGCTCTCCCCTACCTTCACTTTTGATGCCTCAAAAGCCGAATCAACGTGATCGCCGCTGACCGTAACCGGCGTGTCAGTGGCCGGTTTAATGTTGAGCGTCACTTTCGGGCTTAACAGCGGAATGGTCGCATAATTCGGCACCCCGGTATTCGTAAAGAGCCACAGCGCGGGAACGTTGGTTTCATCTTCCACCTGCGCCCAGGCCACCAGCTGTCGCCCGGCGAGGTTTTGGGCGCAAAAGGTCAGGTTCGGAACCGGCTGCGGCGAGAGCGGCGTATCGGGCGTGGCGGCATCGGCCCATACCAGACCCATGGCGGGCGGCTGGCGGTTTTCCCAGGCGATGGTGGGCGGATCGCTAAAGAGATCGCCTTCGGTATCAGTGGAATTGACCGCCTGCATCGAGGTTGAGGTAGCATCCGCGCTAAAATCGCGCGGCATGGCGCTGAATTCAATATCGTGGGTTTTGCTCGGGTCAAGCAACGTACTGCCCTGATACAGGGGGATAATGGCCCCGTCGGCCAGCGGCGCGGTGCCGTTAACCGCGCCGGTCGTCGAGTTCAGCTCTTGCCAGGTTCCGCCCTTCAATAGCGCCTGCGCAGGCGCGATCGACGCTGCAAACATGACCAGTAATGTCAGTAAGAAATGTACAACTTTATTCACTTGCCGATTCCTGTCCATGAGCGATAGCCACCCGTTTTCATTCTCTGTCGTAATTCAACCCACTTTGCTTAGCGCGCGGCTAAGCAAAGTGCGCGGAAAATACCACTCCCCGCGGGGAGTGGTATGTTGAGGACAACTTATTTGCGTTTGTAGTCGATGGACAAAGCAAAGCCCTGGACACCGTCGGTACCCACGGTAACGCCGCCTTCCGCACCCTCGAACGCCGTTTTCGCTTCGGCGTTGGTAAGCGGGATGACAAGGTCTTTATCGTTCCAGCTTTCGTTGACAATACCGCCGGCACCAGTACCTGCTTTTGCGCTGGTCCCCATGAATTTCCAGCGGTAGTCATACTGGCTGGTAACCTCTTCACCGGTATCGTATTTACCTGCCGTACCACCCTCTTTATCTTTCCACAACAGAACCTTATAAGTTGTGTTGGTTTTGAGCGGAGTAGAGGTACCCAGCAGGTTGGTGGTTGAGCCAGACTCGTAGATCACAACATGGACGTTTTCATCCACCACCGGACCTTCCGGAATATCGTCGCCATCCGCACCACCGCCCGCATCGGTCGACAGGTCTTTCAACAGCAGTTCGGTTGCCACGGCAGGGTCACCGGTGGTGGTGGTTGGCGTGATTTTGATACCGATATAATGGTCTGCGTCAGCCGCCTGAATTTCATAGGTATCGCTACCTTCGGTGCCAATCTCTTCGGGATTGCTACCATTCTGGTCGCTGTATCTCATCCACTGCACCGTCTGTTTCGTGGCGGCGTTGTCGGCATCCAGGTCGCCTTCCGTATCGCCAATCGCCCAGTTCACCGTGACCTTATCGCCAACGTGAAACTGCTTATCGCCTTCGGTCACAATTTTACGATCGCCGCGATCGATAGTTACCGTTACGTGATCTTTGTCGGTATCCGCGGTTTTATCCGCCGCACGGGTAATCCACGGCACCGTACCCTGAATGGTGCCCGTCTGGTCAGTGGCACTCTGCCACTGCCCCGATTTCAGATTACCGTTTGCCGCCACCGCTGGCGCGGCGCAATATCCGGCAACTACTAATGCTAAAGCGACCTTCGTCAGCCGCCGTTTTACTGTTGCTTGCATTCAGACTCTCCTTTTTCTCAAAATTCAGCGGCTGGCTGGTCAGCCATAACGCTGACGCTATTTCTGGCTATACGTAACGCGTATGCCGTAACCCTGAACGCCATCTTCCTCGTTGGCGGCAAACTTCTGCGCCGCCTCTTTATTGGTTACTGGCAGGACAAGATCTTCATTCATGGTGTTGGCCAACGCGCCGGTATGTCCGTTTGTACTCTGCCCGGTAAACTCCCACTGGTAGTCGTACAGCGCCATCTCTTCTTCCGTGAGCTGCTCGGACATCTGAAAAACATTGTCTTTATTCTTGTCGCGCCACAGCAGGAAACGGTAAGCATTATTGACCGTAGGGTGCTTATCTTCTTTGCCGATAAGGTTGACAGGGTTGGCGGCTTTGACCTGATAAATCACCGCATTCAGCGCGCTCAGGCTGTCGCCGATAAAAGTGACATCAACGTAGTTACTGTCGCCATAGGCGTCTGCTTTCGCCTTCCAGCGGAAAGTGCCCGGCAGGGTGCTGGAAAGCGTCACCGTCCCCGCTTCTTTATCACGGCTGGCAATAAACACGCAGGGGGTTTCCGTGGTGCAGGGCGTCTGGGCCAGGGTGACTTTTTTATCATTGCTGTCGTACAACACGGGCGTCATGGTATCGTCCACCAGTTCGTTACCATTGCGATCCGTGGAGTCGCCAAAGGAATCGGTGATCAGCAGATCCATCACCACGCCGTCTTCGCCATCGGCCAGCGCGCTGGCTTCATGGCTGTGATCGCTGCGATCGGTATCGGCAATGTTGTCGACGATCAGCTCAATTTTGCGATCCTGCTGGACGGTGATTTCCACCACGCCAGAGTTCTGCTTATTGCCCTTTTCGTCTTCCAGCGTCATGCGTACTTTCCAGGTGTTCAGGGCGGTGCGCTGCTCTTCGGTATCGGCGTTAACCCAGGCAGGAAGCACCAGATTCCAGCTGTTATTGTTGCCTTCGGTTAACGCATTAGCTTTTACTACCGGCATCACCAGCGTACGGGCGGCGTTGTTTTTCGCCTGCCAGGAAGCAGAAATAATTTTGTAATGGTGGTTAATCAGCGCATTGACCGTCCACTTACATTTCTCCAGCCCCACCGCGGCCTCAGGCGTATCTTCAATCACGCATTCCGGGTGTTCGTTGGTGGCGTCAGCCTTCAGCCACAGCGTGACGTCCAGCGGATCTTTCTCGCGATATTCGAGAATGATGAAATTGTTGCGATCGACAAAATCGGTGCGGCTGCCCATTAAGGAGTGCTGAATTTTAACGTTTTCCGGATCGAGTTGCGCCGCTAGCGGCGTGCCTATCTGGTAGTTCACGGTCGCGTTAACGCTAAAATCGTTACTATCGCCAGTACCAGCTTTGTAATCCGTACCAACCGTGACCAGCGGTACCGGCGTATATTCCAGCCCCAAAGTGACGGCATGAGGATCTTTTTGCAGATTATCGGTGCCAAACAGCGCTACTTCATCGCCGTAGTACTGTTCGTAAACTAATTTAGCGCCAAGCTGCGGATAAAACGGCAGCCAGCTTTCCATGCGGATATCCCAGCCGCGCGCGGGTCGTTCTTCATAAAAGTCGAAATCTTCGGAGTCTTTCCAGTCAGAAAGAGGATGGTAATAGTTGCCGGAGAATTTCAGGTAATCTGTCCAGGCTTCGGTTCCCAGACCTAATCGACGGTGACCGCGTGTAAAATCGTAGTCATAGAATGCGTTGCCGCCAAGCAGCCAGTTGCCGACGTTCTGGCGCACGCCAAGCCCAAAGTTACCAATGGTGCGGTCTTCCTTACGCTGGGCAGAAATCTGGCTAAAGAAAAGCGTGCTCTGATTGTCATACCAGGGAATAAAATAATCCAGCGAACTGCCGTCCAGATCGCCGCCTTCGCCCACGGTGAGGCTGGTACGGATCTTGCCATAAGGTGACATTACGCCTTCAAGATATGACTGTGCTGAGGAAGTGATTTGGTTTTGCAAATAGCTACGCGCCTGGGATTCCAGCGCTTCCGGGGTGAGATTATCAAAGCCCTGGGTGGCGGAATTAATAAAGTAGTCAGCGCCCTGTTCTTTAAAGGACTTTCCTTTATTTTCCTGTTCTTCTTTTTTGGCGGATTCGCTGGCTAAATCAGGCAGAGAGGAGTGGCTTTCATCATTTGCAGATACAGAGTTATCTGCGCCGGAAGCCGCAACCGATACTCCAGACACTAATAGCAAAACCAGAATGCGAATCCTTCGCACCATATGATATCCCTGTCGTTAAATAAACACGCCTCGATGAAAAGATATTATATGGATGATTCAGATGGAATCATAACTAACAGACCTAAATATATTCCTAAAAAGAAAAGTTTAATATGAAACAGACTTATAATATTGATATAATAAATAAAAAGAAGGCTGTTATTTATTTCTAATATTAATTTTTGGGAATAATATTCTCTATAAATAATTGAATCAATAAAAAGAATAAAATAGCCGTCGGGCAGGAGACTATGCTGATATTACGGGAGTATCGAATAACGCTTTTGCCCTTAGCCGGATAAGACGTCGGCGCCTCTGCTCTGCGGCGCAACGTCGACAGCGGTTTTATTGATCGGAAATGACGAAGTTAACCCGTTTTTTTGAAATTAAACCATGGCCGTTCTGGCAAAAATAGTCCACTGCGCCGCAGGCTTTCAACACCTGTAACGGCTGGCGGCAGTCAGGACAAATTGCCTGTAACGAGAAATCTTTAGCGCATGTCTCGCAATGCGCAGTATCGCCATTGCGCTCCAGCGCGTGATGGCAAACGGGGCAGGTTATTTCCATAACATTCTCCTCAGGCGCGTGACTCACTTTTACTTGAAAGGCCTGATAGCGCAGCGCTTGTCAGGCCTGGAATATTACTGAAAAAGCATTACTTGCTTTTCTTGATATGTTTCATCAGACGCTTACGTTTGCGCATTTGCGTTGGCGTCAGTGTGTTACGCTTGTTCGCATACGGGTTCTCCCCTTCTTTAAACTGAATGCGAATCGGCGTCCCCATCACTTCCAACGACTTGCGGAAGTAGTTCATCAGATAGCGCTTATAGGAGTCTGGCAGATCTTTTACCTGGTTGCCGTGAATAACCACAATCGGCGGGTTATAGCCGCCAGCGTGGGCATATTTCAGTTTCACACGGCGACCGCGCACCAGCGGCGGCTGATGATCTTCCACCGCCATCGTCATGATACGGGTCAGCATCGCAGTGCTCACCCGGCGAGTGGAGCTGTCGTAAGCCTCGCGTACGGACTCAAACAGGTTGCCGACGCCGCTGCCATGTAGCGCAGAGATAAAATGGACGCGGGCAAAGTCAATAAAGCCCAGACGGAAATCCAGCGTCTCTTTCACCTGCTCTTTGACTTCCTGGCTCAGGCCATCCCATTTGTTGACTACGATAACGAGTGAGCGCCCACTATTGAGGATAAAGCCCAGCAGAGACAAGTCCTGGTCGGAGATCCCCTCGCGCGCATCGATAACCAACAGTACGACGTTAGCGTCTTCAATCGCCTGCAACGTTTTAATCACCGAGAACTTTTCTACCGCATCGGTGATTTTTCCGCGCTTACGCACTCCCGCCGTGTCAATCAGCACATATTCCCGTTCGTCGCGTTCCATCGGGATATAAATGCTGTCGCGAGTGGTGCCCGGCATGTCGTATACCACCACGCGCTCTTCACCGAGAATACGGTTAGTGAGTGTGGACTTACCTACGTTCGGGCGACCGACAATCGCCAGCTTGATCGGCAGGCTTTGCGGGTCAAAATCATCTTCCGGCGCTTCTTCGCCATTTTGTTCCGCCTCAAACTGCGCCCAGTATTCCGCGTCTTCATCCACCTCTTCCTGCGGCGCGACATCATCCATCCACGGCAGAAGCACATGTTCCAGCAGGCTCAATACGCCGCGACCATGTGAGGCGGCGATAGGGTAAATTTCGCCTAATCCCAGCGAGTAAAAATCGACAACCGCCTGATCGGGATCGAGACCATCTGTTTTATTCGCCACCAGGAAGGTCGGTTTTTCACGGGAACGCAGATGTTTGGCAATCGCTTCATCCGCCGGCATCAGGCCAGCGCGCGCATCTACCATGAATAACACTACATCCGCTTCTTCAATCGCCAGCAGCGACTGTTCCGCCATCCGCGTTTCGACGCCGTCTTCGGTGCCGTCAATACCACCGGTGTCGATACAGATAAACTCGCGGCCTTCAACCTCCGCACGACCGTACTTACGGTCACGAGTCAGACCCGGGAAATCCGCAACCAGCGCATCTCGGGTGCGGGTCAGACGGTTAAATAGCGTGGATTTTCCGACGTTAGGGCGCCCGACAAGCGCGACCACAGGTACCATGTTTAAAGCCTCATTAAAAAAATCATCAGACAACGCGCGCATTTTGCGCCATTGTTAAAAACAGGAAAACGGCCCCTACACCAGGAGCCGTTTTTTAAAACGCACAACCGTGACGATTAACGCGTAATCGCGTAGACCGTACCGTCTTTGGCCTGGATGAGCAGTTTACCATCCGCCACCGTCGGTTCGGTCAGGAAACCGGAACTGTCTACTTTTTGTTGGGCCACAAAACGCCCGTCATCAACATTAATCCAGTGCAGATAACCTTCGCTATCGCCGACGACTAAATCACCATTATACAGCACCGGGGAGGTCAGCAAACGGTGCAGCAGATCGCTTTGCGTCCACAGCGTTACGCCGCCGTCAGTGGTCAGCGCCAGCACGCGATCGTTCTGATCGACCAGGTAGATACGGTCGCCGTCGACGATAAAGTCATTGACCGAACCCAGCTCGCGTTTCCACATAATCTGACCACTGCGCAGATCCAGCGCCGTTAAGTTACCATTATACGCCAACGCGTAAACGACGCCGTTTACCACAACCGGCGTGGTATCAACGTCGCTCAGGCGGTCAATTTCCGTTGGGCCAGTGGCCTGGGAGATACGCTGTTGCCAAATCATCTGGCCTTGTTGCATCAACACGGCGCTGACGCGGCCATTATCACCACCAACAATAGCCGCGCCGAACGCGGTTGCCGGCGCAGATTCGCCGCGCAGCGACAACGAAGGCATATCCAGGTTCACCGTCCATTTAATGGCGCCATCCGCCTGATTTAGCGCCTGCAACTGACCGTTGCTGGTATGGATAAGGACGATTCCATCACTGACAACCGGGCGAGACAACGCTTCGCCTGCGACCTTCGTCTGCCATGCTGTAGTGCCGTCGCTGGTATTTAGCGCATAAACCTCGGCCTTTTCACTGCCGATATAGACGTGACCGCCCGCGACCGTGACGCCGCCGGACAACAGCGCGGACGAACGAGAGAACCAGCCGTCTTTTTCGCCCAGATTCACAGACCAGATCTCTTTGCCATCATCCGCATTGAGCGCTTTTACCACGCCCGCGCGATCGGCTGCATAGACCACGTTATCTGCCATTACCGGATGAAGGTTAGAATAAAATTCGCCAATTCCGTTACCGACAGAGGTGCTCCAGACAGTGGTCGGGGTAAACTGGTTTTCAACCTGCGGTAATGGAGACATCTTGACGACATCTTCTTCGCCGCTAAACAGTGAACAGCCGCTGAGCAGGGTAACGGAAAGCAACCCTGGCAGAAGTAATTTACGCAATTGCATCGGGTCCCTCTCAGATGGACAAATTATTGATTTTCATCTGCATCATTTCGCTCAACGCCGGAGAAGCATCGCTATTGACGCCCGCTTCCCATGCGCTGCGCGCGCCTTTTTTATCACCCTTACTCAGCAACGCTTCGCCGCGCAAATCAGCGACAATGGCCGTCCATCCTTCGCCTTTAACGGCATCCAGAGTTTTCAGCGCGGCGTCAGCTTGCTTAAGCTGTAACTGAACGCGAGCGAGACGCAGATTAATCACCGCTTTGAGATTTTCATCGCTGGTGGCCGCCAACCCCTGCTGCAACTGGGCTTCGGCTTTTTTAAGTTCATTCTTATCCACAAACTGCTGCGCCAGTTCCATAGACGCCAGCGCACCATAGGTATTTTTATTCTCAGCCGCGAATTTTTCAGCGGCGGGAATGCTATCCGGCTTATCGGCGCTTACCGCCGTCACCGCATTTTGATACGCCAGAGAAGCAGCACGCGCGGACTCCGTCTGATGGCTGCTCCAGTAACGCCAGCCAACCAGCGCGCCAACCCCTAAAATCACTCCGACAGCCAGCGCTTTGCCGTTTTCGGCAAAGAAGCGTTTAATCGCATCCACCTGGTCGTGTTCGTTCTCGTAAATTTCCACGCTGTCCTTCTCCTTAGCCCAATAAAGTGCGCAAATGCGCGGCGACGCTGTCCTGCGCCACTGCCGTTTGCTCACCGGAGCGCAAATCCTTCACTACAACAGTCCCATCGGCGACTTCAGATTCGCCAAGAACCAGTGCAATACGGGCGCCCCACTTATCGGCGCGGGCAAACTGTTTCTTAAAGTTGCCGCCGCCGTGGTTTGTCATTAGCTTCACGCCTGGCATTTCATCGCGCAGCCGCTCCGCCAGCGTCATTGCCGCAGACTGCGTTTGTGCGCCGGCAGCTACCAGGTATATATCGACAACAGGAGAGGCAATAAATTCCGGATTAACTGCCTGAACTAACAAAACAAGTCGTTCCAGGCCCATCGCAAAGCCCACTGCCGGGGTAGCGCGACCGCCCAGTTGTTCCACCAGACCGTCATAACGACCACCCGCACAGACGGTGCCTTGTGACCCCAGACTGTTTGTTACCCATTCAAATACGGTGCGGTTGTAGTAATCCAGACCGCGTACCAGACGCTGGTTGACGGTGTAGGCAATCCCCGCCGCGTCCAGCAATTTACACAGGCCGGCAAAGTGCTCGCGTGAATCGTCATCGAGATAGTCGCCGAGAGCGGGCGCGTCGTTGAGCAGCGCCTGCACGTCCGGATTTTTTGAATCCAGCACGCGCAGCGGATTGGTATACATACGGCGTTTGCAGTCTTCGTCCAGCGTCTCTTGATGCTGTTCGAGGAACGCGACCAGCGCATCGCGATAGTTCGCACGCGCCTCTAATGAACCAATAGAGTTCAGCTCCAGGCTAACGTGGTCAGCGATGCCCAGCGCGCGCCACCAGCGTGCGGTCAGCATAATCAGCTCCGCGTCAATATCCGGGCCTTGTAAGCCGAAGACTTCGGCGCCTAGCTGATGGAACTGACGGTAGCGGCCTTTTTGCGGACGCTCATGACGGAACATCGGGCCGATATACCACAAACGCTGTTCCTGATTGTACAGGAGACCATGTTCGATGCCGGCGCGTACACAGCCCGCCGTACCTTCAGGGCGCAATGTCAGGCTATCGCCGTTGCGATCCTCAAAGGTGTACATCTCTTTTTCAACCACGTCAGTAACTTCACCGATCGCACGTTTGAATAACGGGGTCTGCTCTACAATCGGCAAGCGGATTTCACTGTAACCGTAGCTGCCGAGCACGTTTTTGAGTGTGCCTTCAATGCGCTGCCAGATGGCGGTTTCGCCAGGCAGATAATCGTTCATGCCGCGAATGGCTTGAATGTTTTTTGCCACGTTTATTCTCTTTCTGAATATAAAAATGAACCCTCAGCGCTTCCCCGAACGAACCGGGAGCCATGCGGGTTCAATCATACACGGGAAGCGCGCCGCTTCCCATCACGTTCTTATTTTTCAACCTGCAGCACGTCAATCCGACGCGCTTCATCAAGTTGACTTGCTTTCGCGCGAATACGGGATTCAAGCTGCGCGATCATATCGTCGTTATCGAGTCTGTCCTTACGCACGCCGTCTTCATACAGGCCGCTTTTCTTATTGCCGCCCGTCACGCCCAGCGTCGATACCAGCGCTTCGCCCGGTCCGTTCACCACGCAACCGATGATCGAGACGTCCATCGGGGTGATGATATCTTCCAGACGCTGCTCCAGCGCGTTCACCGTGCCGATAACGTCGAACTCCTGGCGAGAACAGGTCGGGCAGGCGATGAAATTGATGCCGCGCGCGCGAATGCGCAGCGACTTCAGAATATCGAAACCGACTTTGATCTCTTCCACCGGGTCGGCCGCCAACGATACGCGCAGCGTGTCGCCGATGCCTTCCGATAACAGCAGGCCTAAACCGATCGCCGACTTGACCGCCCCGCTACGCGCGCCGCCCGCTTCGGTGATCCCCAGATGCAGCGGCTGATCGATCTGTTTAGCCAACAAACGATAAGACTCAACGGCAAGGAATACATCGGACGCTTTTACGCTCACTTTGAACTGATCAAAGTTTAGACGATCGAGATGATCGACATGGCGCATGGCTGATTCCAGCAGCGCCTGCGGCGTCGGCTCACCGTATTTTTCCTGCAGATCTTTTTCCAGCGATCCGGCGTTTACGCCGATACGAATAGGGATGTTTTTGTCGCGCGCGCAGTCCACCACCATACGAATACGTTCTTCGTTACCGATATTGCCGGGGTTGATACGCAAGCAGTCAACGCCGTATTCCGCTACTTTCAGCGCAATGCGGTAGTCGAAGTGAATATCGGCAACCAGCGGGACGTTAACCTGCTGTTTGATAAGCTTAAACGCTTCGGCGGCGTCCATGGTCGGTACAGAAACACGAACAATATCTGCGCCAACGCGTTCCAGCGCTTTGATCTGATTAACCGTCGCTTCCACGTCAGTGGTACGCGTGTTAGTCATCGACTGGACGGCGATGGGGGCGCCATCGCCAATCGGCACATTCCCTACGTAAATACGTGTCGATTTTCTACGTTGAATCGGAGCCTGGTTATGCATGAAAAATCTCCCGCGTTACCCGTCTGTTACTGCGCCGGTGTCGGTTCGGCATTAAGGGTCAGACGCGCAACCTGATTAGTTCTGATAAAGCGGCTCAGATCGACAGGTTTTCCTTGATACTGGATCTGCACCGCGGCCGGCGCGCCAATTTTAAGTTTATAAGGCGCCTGACCGGTTAGGTTTAAATTACCATCTTTACGCTGCATACCGCTAAACAGCTTCTTACCCGTGGCGTCAGTGACTTCGAGCCAGCAGTCAGCGGTAAAATTCATCACCAGCGCGTTCGGATCGGCAGCAGGCGCCGCTACGCCAGCCTGACTGGTCGGCAGCGCGGACGGCGTCTCCGTTGCCGCTGGCGCGGCAGATGTCGCAGCCGTATCGACATTCGCCTGCGAAGGCGCGACTACCGTATTTTGCGTCGCCGCCGCCGCTGGCGTTTGCGTCGCCGCCGTCGAATCAACCGGCGTCGCAGGCGCCGTAGCCGTTTGCGCTGGCGTCGTATCCTGGCTTGTCGCGTCACGGGTGTCCAGCGGTACGCTTTGGCCGCTGTCCTTATCTGCGTTCAGTTCAGCCGTGCTTTGATCGGCCATTGTCGTGATCTCTTCCTGCTGCGCCTTATGGTTCTGCCACCACCAGGCGCCGGTCAGCCCTACGACCACAAACAGTACCAGCCAGGTAAAAGACATTAACCAGCCGTCGCGTTTTTTACGACGCTTTCCTAATGAGAAACTCTGCATCGGGGCGACTTTGGCGGCGCGCAGCGGGGCCTGCTTTTCCAGCCCCGGCAACAGTTCCTCTTCTGGAACATGCACCAGACGCGCATATGAGCGGATATATCCGCGCAGGAAGGTTGAAGCAAGATCGGACGGCGCCTTATCTTCTTCAATATCGCGTACCGTAGAAACCTTCAGGCAAAGTCGCTCAGCGACAGCCTGCTGGCTGAGTCCGAGTTGTTCACGGGCATTGCGCAGACGAACGCCGGTGGTTTGTGCTTCATTTTGGTCGTGCGTGGCTTCAGTATTCATTCGCTACAGCTACAGGTACGTGTAAATTAGGATTCAGGCGCCGACGAGCCGTAATGCCCGCCCACACCGCGAAACATCAGGTTAGTTAACCTTAGTCAGACAGTATAAGCCTGTCAGGCCGCAGATGACAAAACCGCTAAGACACAAGGCTAAACTCTTGTTGCACCATTACATACTGCCTTAAAGTCGACAAAAACGCACCGTTATTATTGACCAGACAAGTACAACGCCAGACATTATTCAACTGACATTGCGCCACGGTATAATGAATGCACCGTGGCGCAACTGCTATCAAATAGCCTTGATGTCAATCACCTCTCCCTGCATACGCTTACGCAGGGTACGTTTGGTACGGTCAATCACATCGCCAGCCAACTGTCCGCATGCCGCATCAATGTCATCGCCACGCGTCTTGCGTACGATGGTCGTGAAACCATAACTCATCAAAACTTTAGAAAAGCGATCGATACGGCTGTTAGAGCTGCGGCCATACGGCGCGCCAGGGAACGGGTTCCACGGAATCAGATTAATCTTGCAAGGCGTCTCTTTTAATAGCTCCGCCAGTTGATGCGCGTGTTCAGTGCCGTCGTTGACGTGGTCAAGCATCACGTATTCAATCGTCACGCGCCCCTGATTGGCGTTGGATTTCTCCAGATAGCGGCGAACCGCGCCCAGGAACGTTTCGATATTGTATTTTTTGTTGATCGGGACGATTTCGTCGCGAATAGTGTCATTCGGCGCATGTAAGGAGATAGCCAGCGCGACATCTATCATATCGCCCAGTTTATCCAGCGCAGGCACCACGCCGGACGTTGAGAGCGTGACACGACGTTTGGACAGGCCGAAACCAAAGTCATCGAGCATAATTTCCATCGCCGGTACGACATTGGTCAGGTTAAGCAATGGCTCGCCCATCCCCATCATGACCACGTTGGTGATCGGACGCTGGCCGGTGACTTTGGCCGCGCCGACGATTTTCGCCGCACGCCAGACCTGACCGATAATTTCCGATACGCGCAGGTTGCGGTTAAAGCCCTGCTGCGCAGTTGAACAAAACTTGCACTCCAGCGCGCATCCTACCTGTGAAGAGACACACAGCGTAGCGCGGTCGTCCTCCGGGATGTAGACCGTTTCAACGCGCTGATCGCCGACAGCAATCGCCCACTTAATGGTGCCGTCTGAGGAACGCTGCTCTTCAACGACCTCCGGCGCGCGGATTTCCGCGACCTCTTTTAATTTGCCGCGCAACACTTTGTTGATGTCGGTCATCTCATCAAAATTATCGCAGCAATAGTGATACATCCATTTCATCACCTGATCGGCGCGGAAAGGTTTTTCACCTAAGTTTTTAAAAAACTCGCGCATCTGCTGACGGTTGAGATCCAGCAGGTTGATTTTTGTTTCGTTGTTAAGAACTACCGGGGTACTGCTTTCAGGTGTGACAATTTGTTCAGACATATGCTATTCCGGCCTCGTTATTACACGTTATGGCCCCTGGAGGGTTGAAAAAAGAAACGCCCCGGTAAGCTTACTGCTCGTCCGGGGGCGCTGCATTGTACAAATTCTGGCGTAAGGATGCCACGTCTGCACGCGGCATTAGCAAAAATAATATTTGAACCGATAATTTATCGCCAACGCATTTACAGCGTGAAAGACGAAGGAGATTAACGGGTGCGCGGGCACACTTCGCCTTCACCGAAGAAAAAGGCGATTTCGCGCTGCGCGGATTCCAGCGAATCCGAACCGTGGGTGCCGTTTTCAGTTAAGCTATCAGCGTAGTCGGCGCGCAGCGTACCCGCCAACGCGTTCGCCGGGTTGGTGGCGCCAAGCAGATCGCGGTGACGCTGTACCGCATTTTCGCTTTCCAGCACGGATACCACGATAGGGCCAGAGGTCATGAACTCCACCAGACCGTCAAAGAACGGCTTACCGTCGTGCTCAGCATAGAAGCCGCGCGCCTGCTCAACGGTCAGGTGCAGCATTTTAGTACCAACAATTTTGAACCCTGCAGCTTCAAAGCGCGCAAAGATGCTGCCAATAACGTTTTTTGCCACCGCGTTGGGTTTAATGATGGAAAAAGTCCGTTCAATAGCCATGTTTACCTCTGAAATATGTTCTGTTGTTATGTCAGGCGCGGATTATAAAGAGCATCCCATCAATTGCCTATGGATGCAGGTAACATTTTTTTAAAATAAAATGAGCATTAGCAACAAAAGTTAAAGGCGCACAGCAAACTCAGGGGACTGACACAGCACGCAGTGCGTGTGTTCAGGCGTGAGAGCATGGAAAGTACGTTTGCAGCTTTCGCAGATGAGCGTATGCACCGCACTATGCCGCGTTAAGGCGGGTTCCACGTCAAACCGCAGCCGCAGCGCCTGATGCGGACATACCGCCGCACAGCCGCCGCATCCCGTACAACGCGCCGCCGCTATCGTCAGGGTATTGTCGTCAAACTGGATAACGTTCTCCGGGCAGCTTCGCCAGCAGGCACCGCACATCCTGCACTCTTGCGGACTGATTTCGGGTACGCATTCGCTGAACGCGGAAAACGCCTGTCTGAGACGCCGTTTCCCCGGCTCGACGGCGCACGGGGTAATGGCGTCGCGCGGAACATGAAACAGAGTGCGCCGCGAGGCGTTAATCTCCGCGCCGACAACGTGTTTGAAAGACCAGCCCGGCTCGCCGTAGCGGCGCAGCGCTAAATTTAGCCCCGCCAGCGCCATCAGCCACTGCGCCGATCGCTCCACCGCAATATCAATAAAGCGAATACCGTACTGGCTGTGCCAGAGAAGCAGTTCATCGACCGTTGGCGCCTGTAGCGAAAACGGCCCCACCAACGTATCCCCCTGCACAAAGCGTTTAACCGGTTTGATACCGGTAATGGCGTCAACAGGACAGACAAACAGACAGTCGCCACAGGCTATGCAGCGTGTCGTATCTATGCTGACCTGCCCCTGCGCCAGCGAAAACGCCTGCGCCGGACAAACATCGGCGCAAGCGCGGCAGGAAGAAAAACGAAAGCGACGACGGACGCAGGCCTGCGTCACGTCTACCGCCGGATCGATCGTCAGGTTAACCATCAGCCAATACTAAAGAAGACGTAGCGCAGCATAATCTCGCCGAGAAGCAGCAATACGCTGCCCGCCACCAGCGTCCCTCTGGCGTTTCGCAGACCGCCTGCGGCAAAGCAGAGCATTCCCGCCGCTGAGACACACCAGCCGAGAAGATAGACGTCACGCAACTGCGCCAGCGCCTGTAGCGGATGATGCGGGAAAGTGACGACCGTCGTATCCACCGCATTAATATCCGCCAGCCATAGCGGCTGCATGATCAGGCGAATCAGCACCATCAGTGCGACCACTACCACAGCGCAGCGCATTGCGGCGCCAGCGTTGCGCAGATAAGTCAGCGCAATGACTACCGAACCGATAATGCCTGACGTGCCAAAAAACAGCGCCAGCGTGTTGCTATGCTGCCAGGTCGCCACCGAGGCATGGATATAAACCTGCGCCATGCAGAATACATCCACCAGCCCAAACGCTGCCGCCAGCGCCAGCAGCGGCTGCCAGCCTGGCTTTCGGAAAAACAGCAGCACAACCCCTAGCCCCAGCGCCGCCAGATAAAGGCTGGCAAAGACGATTTCGCGACTCAGCCACGAACTGGCGACATGACGTAACGCATTTAGCGCATTCAGGGGATAGCCCATGTGCAGCGCTGAAGCAAGCAGCCCCACGCAGGCCAGTACAAACGCCCCCGCCATCGCGGGAAGCGCGCCGCGTGCAGGCACGCGTCCCTCTACGGCGTACTGGCGGCCCAACGCCAGCCACAGAGTCACGCCCACAGACCCTTGCAAACAGAGCGTAAAAATCAGCAGCGGTAACTCATGCATGGCGTTTACCCTCTTTTTCTGCGCCCTGATGCGCTTTGACAACCAGATTAGGCTTGGTTATGGATGAATCTGGCAGCCCGTTAACGTCGCATACGCTACCGTACTTCGCGCGCAGTTCATCAATCGGGCCAAACTTGATGGCCTCCAGCGGACAGGTCGCAACACAGACGGGCGGTTCACCTTTCGCCAGTAAATCAACGCACATGTCGCACTTGGACATTTGGCCGGTCTGCTCGTTAAACTGCGGCGCGCCGTAAGGGCAGGACCAGGCGCAATAGCCACAGCCGACGCATTTGTCGGTATCAACGCGCACGATGCCGTCGCCCGGGCGTTTATGCATAGCGGTAGTCGGGCAATTTTTAGTGCAGACAGGGTCCACACAGTGGTTGCAGGAAATGGAAAGCGTATAAGCAAATACGTTATTGCTGACCCCGCCCTGCCCGGTCGGGATGAAACTTCCGCCCTTGACTTCATAGACGCGGCGGAAACGACGGCCTACTTCCAGATTGTTTTTGTCTTTGCAGGCCACCTGGCAGGCTTTACAACCGGAGCAGCGTGAGGAGTCGATGAAAAATCCCAGTTGTTTATCGCTCACCGGCGGGTAATGTGTAAACTGACTCATGCTTTAGCCACCTCCACCAGCATGGTTTGATGTGAATTTCCCTTCGCCAGCGCGGTAATACGGGCCGAGCTGAGGACGTTCGCACAGCCACCTTTATCAATACCGTTCTCATCCGGCTGCCACCAGGCGCCAGCCTGCATTGCGACAACGCCGGGAATAATGCGCGGCGTCACTTCCGCCGGGATTTCGCAAATCCCGCGTGAGTTATGAATGCGCACCATGTCGCCATGTGTAATGCCGCGCGTTTGCGCATCCTGCGGGTTGATCCACAATGTCTGCTGCTGCACTTCAATCAGCCACGGGTTAGCGTATTGCGTTGAGTTGGCGCGGTTTTTTCCTTTCCACGTAATTAACTGGAGCGGAAAATCTTTCGCCAGCGCATCCTCCGGGCCTTCATGCGCGGGAACGTAGTGCGATAACGCCGGGATTTCCGGATGCTGCATGTCGTACAGGCGCTTCGAGAAGATCTCTATTTTCCCTGACGGCGTCGGGAACGGATGATTTTCCGGATCGCGAATATTGTCTTCAAAGGCGATAAATGGCGCGCTTTTGAACAGATGCTGACGGGTCTTTTGCAGCGTGGCGAAATCCGGCAGATTTTCGTCCGGCATCGCCAGGCGCGTCTGTTCCCAGATGTGTTCAATCCACGCTTTCTCATCGCGCCCCTGGCTAAATTCATTCTCAATGCCTAATTTCGCCGCCACCTCACGTAGCCAGTCGTAGTCGGAGCGCCGCTCAAATTCAGGCTCGATCAGTTTTTCAGAGAGTATCAGGTAGCTTGCCGTGCCCCAGGTTTCACCGATGTTCCAGCGTTCCATAAAGCTGGTTTCCGGCAGCAGTAGATCAGCGTATTTCGCGCTCGGCGTCATAAACAGATCGCTGGCGACAATAAACTGGATCTTTGATTCATCCTCCAGTACGCGTACCGCCTGGTGCAGATCGGGGTTCTGATTCGCCAGATAGTTCCCGGCCAGCGAGAACAGAATACGGATGTTACTGTCCAGTTTATCGGCATCTTTCAGCCCCATATCCGGCGTCACTTTGCTGGCGTCGTCTGCGGCCTGCACCCAGTTCATCACCGAAATTTTGGCTTTTACCGGGTTATCCGGCATCTCCGGACCCGCGGCGAATTTACGGTTAGCGCAGCCGCCGTAACCCGCAGCCCAACCGCCTTTGATGCCGACATTACCGGTAATGGTCGCCAGTAGAGTCGAGCCGCGCGCGGTGCGCTCGCCGCAGTTGTGGCGCTGTGGTCCCCACCCCTGAATCAACGCGGCGGGTTTGGTATTCGCGTAATCACGCGCTAACTGGCGAATGGTTTGCGCCGGCACATGGGTGATCTTTTCCGCCCACTCGGGAGACTTAACGACACCGTCTTTGGCGCCGGTCAGATATGCCACCAGCGATTCGTTAGCCGGTACGCCTTCCGGCATTGAGTCTTCATCAAAACCGATAGCGTAGCGCGCAATAAATGCGCGATCGTGCAGATTCTCGCTGATGATGACGTACATCATCGCGTCCATCAGCGCATTGTCGGTGGTGGGCAGTAGCGGGATCCACTGATCCGCCAGCGACGAAACGGTGTCGGAATAGCGCGGATCGACCACGATAAACCGCGTACCGTTCTGCTTCATCTTCTGCAGGAAATAGTTGGTATGACCAAAAATGGTCTCCGTCGGGTTATGGCCCCACAGAATCACCAGTTTGGTGTCCAAAAGCGTATCCAGCGAACTGCCGCTGGCGGCAATGCCGTAAGTATAAGGCGTCGCGGCCGCCGTGTTGCCCATACTCACAGAATGGTAGCTTTCGAGATAGCCGCCGGTCAGATTCAGCAGGCGACGCGCCATTTTATCGCCGGAAAAGGTGCCGCCGGAAACGGCGGTGCCAACATGAACATAGCGCGAAGCCGGGCCATATTTTTCAGTAATCGATTTTAAATTATCGGCGATTAAGGTTGTCGCTTCATCCCAGGAAATTCGCTCGAACTTTCCTTCACCGCGTTTTCCTACGCGCTTCATGGGATATTTAAGTCTGTCAGGATGATAAACAAATTTACGGTATGCGCGTCCACGAACACAGGCACGCATCACCGGCATTTGCGCATCCAGCGCATTATCCGGTCGCGTTGAAATTCGCGTCACGATACCGTCACTAACATGCGCCCGAATATCGCATTTACCCCCGCAGTCAAAAGTGCTGCATGTCTGAACGACTTTTTCCGCAGGCCTGTTTTCAGTTGCCGTCACAGCGCGCGCCTGAGCGGTAGCTGGCGAGGAGACAAACGGTAACGCAATAAGCGCGGAGCTGGCCTGGATAAAGTGGCGGCGAGAAATAGCGGGCTGTTCGCCATTTCCCTGGCTTTTTATATTTTTCATGATCCGACTCGTCAAATAAAAACCCATTCTCACGTTTTTAAGTGTTAGATCTCTTGATATTTATCAAGCTCCCTCATTAAGGGTAATTCCGGAAAAATTAATAATTCTCATTAACTTTAAATTAAATGAAATTCATAATTTATTCTGAAGAGTTGTTAACGTATTAATTCAAAATTAACCGCTGCAACCTGACCGGACTCATCCATTACGACAAGTTGATAACGTCCAGCGATATTGAGTAATAAAGAAAGGCGATTATTTTCACCATTAACAGGTTCGCCATTTAAAAACCACCAGCGACGCCCTTTACCGCCGGTAGTCGAGACGGGCAGCGTAACGTTTTCCTGGCCTGGCAATTGCCTGATCACCGCGCCATCCCTCACTCCTGACAGCATTAACGGCGCGGCATCACTGCCCTGTAGCGGCGGACAGTGGTCGGACGCCGCGGGCAAGCGGGCGCTACGTCTTTCCGCAGGCGGCAGCCACGGCTCCAGCGGCCGCGGCCAGACGATAAACGTATGCGCACGCGCCTGCGGACAGTCGGCAGCGACACGCCGCCCCGTATCATCCAGCCAGACCGGGAAACGAATACCGTTGATGTCTTCCTGCTCAGGTAACAGCAGCGTGGGCGGCTGGCTGTCATCGAGAAGCCATGTCGCCAGGCGGCGGCGACAGTTGCTGTCTCCGGCAGGCAGAGTCTGTCCGCCCGGCCAGCAAATGACGCCGCGGCTTACCGTCTGCGGACGCGGATCTTCCGGCAGGCGTCCCGTATGCGCCAGTAACAGATTATTGACCTGGTTAAGTAATGGCACCGCGCTGGCAAAACCAAATTGCCCCACCACAGGCGTGCCGTCGGGTCTGCCTGTCCAGATGCCGATGATATAGCGCGCGTTAACGCCAATAGCCCACGCATCGCGATAGCCGTAGCTGGTGCCGGTTTTCCACGCCAACGGCACAATGCGCGGCAGCGCGTTATCCGGCAAGGGTTGCGCTTCATCCGCCATAATCCGTCGAATGATCCACGCCGCTCCCGGCGACATTAATGGTCTTTCCGACAGCGGATCGTCCGGCTGTAACCGTAGTTTCGCCGCTTTCCCATGACGAGCGAACGCGCTGTATGCCGCCGCCATCTCGTCAAGCCGCGCGCCCGCGCCGCCCAGAATCAGCGAAAGATTGGGCGCCGCGCCAGTAGGCAAATATAGCGGCAGGCCGACGTTACGCAGTTTTGCCGCAAATCGTTTCGGCCCATAGGCTTCAAGCACCTGAACGGCAGGCAGATTCAGCGAGCGTACCAGCGCGTCGCTCATGCTGACCGGGCCGTGAAATCCGCTGTCGAAGTTTCCCGGGCGGTAATCTCCGGTGCGGCGCGGAACGTCCTGTAATAATGATGCGGGATGGATCAAGCCGTCATCCAGCGCCAGACCATACACAAAGGGTTTGAGTACCGATCCCGGCGATCGGATCGCCGTTACCATGTCGACATGACCAAAACGGCTGTCGTCATTAAGGTCTACCGATCCGACCCAGCCGCGCACGCTCATATCGGTATGATCGACAACGATCATCGCCAACGAACTGCGTGCAGGCAGCCGCCCTTTCCATGCCCGCGCCAGATCTTCCAGTTGCCGCTGCAATCCGGCGTCCAGCGTGGTCACAATTTTGTCGTTCTGGCTTTTACTCAACATCATTCGGGCAAAAAGCGGCGCCAGTTGCGGCATTTGACGCGGCGCCAGCCAGACCGGCTCTTCACGCGACTCGCGTACCGTTTCGGCAGGCCAGACGCCCTGCGCCGCCATCCGATCCAGCACTTTATTTCGTGCCGCTTCGGCTCTCGCAGGCCAGCGGTCGGGGCGTAACCGGCTCGGCGCCTGCGGCAATACGGCCAGCAGCGCCGCGTCAGCGTAGCTCAGGCGCGCGGGCGGCTTGCCGAAGTAGGCCCAGCTTGCAGCGCCAATACCCTGTAGCGTGCCGCCGAACGGCGCGCGGTTCAGGTACAGCGTCAGGATATCGCGCTTGGACAAATGCCATTCAAGCTGGAGGGCGCGCCAAAGCTGGCGGATTTTACCGCCGAACGTGCGCGAATGCGGGTCCAGCAGTCTCGCCACCTGCATAGTCAGCGTACTGCCGCCGGAAATAACGCGCCCGGCGGTAAGATCCTGCCATGCCGCGCGCGCGACGGAGAAAGGGTTAACGCCAGGGTGCCGCCAGAACCAGCGATCTTCGTAATTGATTAGGGCCTCCAGGTAACGGGGAGAGACCTCTTCAATCGTCACCGGATAACGCCAGATCCCCCCGGCGTCGGCAAAGCGCCACAGCGGCGTACCGTCATGGGCTACCACGACCCGCGCAGGATGGACCTCATTGAGCGGCAGCGGCCAGAGTTTATCCGCTGCCCATAACGCCAGGAAAATAAAAAGCGGCGCGCCCGCCAGCCACAGCCAGCGGCCACGTTTACCACGCCAACCGTTCATTTAAGGCGTCACAATCAGCAGCCCCTCGCTCGCGCCGGTTGCCCGCCACTGAGGCGCGTACATCGATTCCACCTGCGGTTGCGCAAGCTGGTACGTCCCCGGCGTTACCGCGCGCGCCAGGTAGACCAGCGTCACGGGCTGGCCCTCATTGACAACGACGGCAGCCACAAACCGATCGTCGCGGAATTCCATATACTGAATATCCGCCTGCTGCATCTGATTAAGCAGATTTTGCACTTCGCTACCGCTCTCCGGCAGGCTGGCGCTGCTGTCAGCCAGATTCTGGTTTTCCAGCTCCAGCCCGGCCGGGAGCAGGTCCACCACCAGCGCATCCGGCACATTGCGATCGGCCACTACCGTTAACCAGACCAGCACCAGTTCGCCGCTACGCAACGAGGACAGCGATTTGCGCTGACCATCGGTCCCCAGTATTTGTCGTTCAATCTGCAAAACGTTGCTGGCAGGCTCAGGCGCAGATGAGGGATAGCCGCTGCTATCCAGACGCAGCCATAGCGGCTGGCTACCGGTGTTCGTCACCTCAAGGGCGGCCAACTGGTCAGCATCCAGATTACGGGTCAGCGCCTTGTCGCCCGCCAGCGGCTGCACCTCTAAAGAGGTCTGCGCCTGCCAGGCGCCCGCGCTGGCCTGTCGCGAATGCGCGGCGAGGAACAAGGCATTGTTCTCCTGGGTAGAGAGCCAGCGCTGACCGAAGGCCTGCTCAGAAAGCGAGCTTAATAGCGCGTTTTGCGCGTCCGGTCTGAGGTTGTTCTCTTCCAGTAACGACAACATCAGAGCGTTATCGCGCAGAGAACTGCCGTAATCCGCTATCCATTGCCGTTCGTCCTGACGCGGCGTATTCAGAGCCAGCGTAATGGCCTCTTCGCCGCGTCTGGCATCACCCATCGTGTTTAACGCGATGCCCAATTGCATCAGCGGCAGTCCTGAAGCCGCCTGACTACGGCGCTCCCAGATTTCGCGCAGCGCGCCGAGCGGCGCTTTCTGCTGACGCGCCAGTACCAGCGCGGCGTAAGCCTGAGCGGCAAAAGTACTGGCCTGGGTATTATCGCTATAACGAATCAGCATCAGCATCGTGCCGGGATCCTGCAGATAGCGCAGCAGTCGCTCATTGCCCCGGTTAATGGCCTCCGGCGGGACGCTATATCCCTGCTCGCCCGCGCGAATGAGGAAATCCATCGCGTAGGCCGTTAGCCAGGGCTCTTCCGCCCCATTTTCATCCCATAGCGCAAAACCGCCGTTATCACGCTGCATCTGTAGTATGCGGGAGATGCCGATATCCACCGCGGCGCGCCGTTTTTCATCGCTATCGCCGGTAATACCGAGCGACTGCAATTGAGCGGCATTAGTATACAGCGCCGGGAATAACCCGCTGGCGGTTTGTTCCAGGCACCCGTACGGATATGCTTTCAGCTCGCGAATGTAGCGCGCCAGATTGAGCGGCGGTTTTCCGCTTAACAGCAGTTGTCCCTGTAACGTGGCTGGCGAGACGTTTGCCAGATGCTGCTCTGGTACATGCCAGCTCTCTCCCGGCGCCAGCGCAATACCGCTATTTACCGTTTGGGCAGGCCAGGCCGGACGCACGCCGATTTGCCACTGCTTATGCTGCGCGCCGAGGGTTTCTCCCGGCAGATTCAGACCGCTAATGGTCGCCTGGATTTCGCCTTCGCCAAAACCTTCCAGCGCGCGTACCGGAACGAATAAGGTGGTGCGCACGCCCGGCGCCAGGTTGACCGGTTGCGGCTGTTGACTAAGCAATTCCAGTAACCCACTGGCGGCGAGCGCAATATTCAGCGTCTGCGGACGGTCGGTCAGATTGGTGACGTCCAGCACCAGTCGCGAAACATCCCCTCCCGCCAGAAAACGCGGCATATTCAGCTCGGCAATCACTGGCGCGGCGACAACGACTTTGCTTTCGCCGCGACCAAAATCGTCCGCTGTCCATGCCTGCGCCATAACCCGCAGTTCGCCGTTAAAGTCGCCAATCGGCAGCGTTACGACCCCTTCGCCCTGCTCATTGAGCGTGATCGGCTGCGCCTGCTGCGCGATGATATTGACATGGTTTACCGGCGGTTTTCCGCCGCGCTTAAGGTCGTCGCCATCGCCGCCAAAACGCAACGCCGCCAGCCGCCCCTGCCCTTCAATGACCTGGCCGTAAATATCGTAGATATCCGCACCGTAGCGTTTTTGACCGAAGAACGCCTGCCACGGGTCCGGCGTCGCGTAATCGGTGATATTCAATACGCCGCTATCGACCGCGGAGACCAGCACGTTGATCTGTTTTGGCATTTCGCCGTGTTTAACGCTGGCTTTCACCCTGACGGTGAGCGGCTGATTCGGGCGCATTTTAGCCGGGCTTT
Source organism: Salmonella sp. NW1250 (assembly GCF_051812965.1). Taxonomy (NCBI): domain Bacteria; kingdom Pseudomonadati; phylum Pseudomonadota; class Gammaproteobacteria; order Enterobacterales; family Enterobacteriaceae; genus Salmonella; species Salmonella sp. NW1250. The sequence goes on from NZ_JAMNDD010000010.1 coordinate 131,983, forward strand.
CCAGCGCCAGATCGAGGCGGCGATTTTCATCCCCCAGCGGTAGGTGTAGTAACCCCACGGCGCGTTTTGGCGTCGCGGAACGAGATTTATCGCCGGGACGCACCACCAGCGTACTGAGATAGAGATCGTGGCGATTCCAGGTTTTATCCACCGGAATCGTGAGCTCCAGACCTTGTGCCAGCACATCGATCGCCTGCCACCACAGCGGACCGTCGCTGGACTCCACCATCGCATAACCTTTACCGGCGACCGGCGCGGCGATATGCAATTTCATGGTGTCGCCTGGACGATAATTCGCTTTATCCAGTTTGAGGGTGACGCGATCCGGACGCGCCGCGCCGCTACCGTCGCTGTTATCCTGCCAGCTATAGCCGGCCCAGAAACGAACGCTGCTGACCGTCTCATTCGGCGCTTTGACCTCCAGACGGTACGCGCCCCATTCCACCGGGAAGCTGACTTTTCCGGTTTCATCCGCGTTCAGATCCAGCGTCTGCTCGCCCTCCACCAGATCTTTTTGATCAAACTGCGACTGCCAGCCTTCGCTTTCCGACCAGTTCCAGTAATAGTCGCGACGCTCGCGGATGAGCCGCACCTGTAAACCAGACACCGCTTTTTTCTCGCCCTGCGCGTTGGCGTAAACAATATCGAATGCGGCGTTGCTGTCTTCGTCGACAATCGGTTGATTAACGGTGGTATCCGTACGGTAGTCGTATACCGCTTTGGCGGCGAACTGTGGACGAATTCCCGGTAACGTATCGGCAGGCCAAATCGCCTGCTCTACGCGACGAGTGACCGGACGACCGCCAGACTCCAGCAGGCTGGCCTGTAGAATTACCTGCAGCGGCGAATGCGCTTCTTGCCACTGGCTGGCAGCACTCACTTCACCACGTCCGCCTTTATCCAACGTCAGTTGAACTTCGTCCAGGCTGCGCGAAAGATTCTCTTCAGCAATATTGCCGAACTGGAAGCCAGGCAACGCCGCGACAGCGTCGCGCAGCGGACGCAGGAAAAGTTGCCCTTGCAGGGTATTGCCGTTAGCAGGCGCGCCATACAAGTAATAGCCGACAACGGAGAATTTCACCTCATCCGCAGGCGCCAGAGGTGTTTTTTGCGCCGTCAGGTTGAGCGCCATCCGCTCCGGCATAAAGTCTTCCACGTGGAAATCCCAACTCCGCAGCAAATTATCGCCGGTGTTGGCGCGGACATGCCACAAGCCGGTCGGCGCGTTGATATCCAGCGGATAATTCAAACGGTATAGCCCGTTTTCCGGCTGGCTGACGACGGTACGCATCACCTGTCCGTCTGGTTTTACCACTTCCAGCTTAACGGGTTGATCGGGCAGCGTTTTACCGTCGCTATCGCGCAGTAATCCGTTGAGGATAACCGTTTCGCCCGGTCGGTAGAGATCGCGCGGGCCGAACATAAAGAACTGCTTGCTGTAGCCGGGCGCGCCAGCGACATTAAATTCCGACAGATCCAGAGCCGGAAGCGTGAGATCGAGCAGCGTGGTCTGCTCCTCTTTACGCGCCAGTAATAGCGCCGCCGCTTTATCAGCTTCCAGTTGCACATGTCCCTGCGCGTCGCTCGTCGCCTGCGCCAGCGTCTGACCTTTATTATTCAGAAGAACGATCTCAATTCCCGACTGCGCCGCGCCGTTTTCCAGGCTTTGCGTAAAGATATCCAGCCGATTATGGTAACGGTGCGCGGACACGCCGATATCGCTAAGGGTAAACAACGTAGCGGCATTACTATAGTTGTAGTGTCCAGCCTGATTCATTACCGCCACATATACGCCCGCCTGTTGCAGCGGCTTAATATCGCTTAATGGCAGCAGCAGTTTCTCACGCGTATTGCGCGCCGGATTAAGATCAAAACGACCGGTATAAACCAGATCCGCCATTTTCAGCAGATGGTCGGACTCCCAGTTAGAGAGAGAACTACGGTACTCCCACTGGCTGACAAATGACGCCAGCGATCCGGGCTTAACGCGGAAAAAGTTCACATCAACATGGTTGACGTTAAGCGCCATGACCGGCAGTCCTTCCGCGATTTTCCCCGGTAGCAGCGATCCCCGGCTGGCAAAGCCGACGCTGGGCTGGACATCACGCGTGGTAATCGTTTTTTCATAAGACTTGCCGAAGGTGGCGTTATTCAGCGCTTTAACGGCGGGATCAACCGTGACCACCAGCACGCGTTCAGGTTCCAGATGACGTAACCTTAGCTCTTTTAAATTTGGCGCCAGCTCCCATGCGCCGTCAACGCTGCCGCTTTTCTTATCAACCACGTGAACCACACGGGAGAAATCCTGTTCAGGATCTAAAGGAATTGAAAACGTCAGCACCAGCGTCGCCGCGCCGTCAAGCTGCGCTTCGGAGGCGTCTAATAGCGTGAGCGCTTTGCCCTGGCTTTGCTGCGCCAGCTTTTGTAGCTGTGCCGGGTCTTGCGCGGGCGAGGGCTGCGCTACGGCTGACGCTTCGCTTTTAGTCGTCGGGGCGGTTTTATCGTTGTTATCGCATCCCGCCAGCGCCAGCATGATCATGCAGGCCACCACGCGTAAATGTTTCATCTTTCATCCCTGGCCTTAACGGCCTGTCAGCAACGGTTGATGAGATATTATGCGCGAGAAATTTTATTGTGTAAGTCCGTATTACTGTGATGATGCGAAAATTTTACGCAGAAATGTGGTTTCGCCAGCCAAAACAGCCTCTTCTACTTGTCCCTTTTCGGGAAACGTCCGACAATTTGTCCATAATCAGGTAACAATGGAGATGCCCATGACCACCGCCTTTTTTGTCGCCGCCGACTGGCTTGCCGAACATATTGATGATCCGGAAATACAAATTCTTGACGCCCGTATGGCGCCGCCAGGACAGGAACATCGTGATATGGCGGGCGAATATCGCGCCGGACATATTCCCGGCGCGCTGTTTTTTGATATTGAAGCGCTTTCCGATCGCGCATCGCCGTTGCCGCATATGATGCCGCGCCCGGAAGCGTTTGCGGTGGCCATGCGTGAACTGGGTGTTCGCCAGGATAAACACCTGGTCATATACGATGAAGGCAATCTGTTCTCCGCTCCGCGGGCATGGTGGATGCTGCGCACGTTCGGTGCCGAGAAAGTGTCCATTCTGGCGGGCGGACTGGCGGGCTGGCAGCGCGACGAATGGCTATTGCGCGAAGGCGAGGAAGCGCATGAAGGAGGCGAGTTTGAGGCGAAATTCACGCCGCAAGCCATGGTGCGTCTCACCGACGTATTGCTGGCAAGTCATGAAAAAACCGCGCAAATCGTTGACGCGCGTCCGGCGGCACGTTTCAACGCTCAGGTTGATGAACCGCGTCCGGGGCTGAGGCGCGGACACATTCCTGGCGCGCTAAACGTCCCGTGGACGGAACTGGTGTATGAGGGCGAATTAAAGACCACTGACGAACTGAATGAGGTTTTTTTCAGCCACGGCGTGAGTTTCGACAGACCGATTATCGCCAGTTGCGGTTCCGGCGTGACGGCCGCGGTCGTGGTGCTGGCGCTCGCCACGCTGGATGTGCCTGACGTCACGCTTTACGACGGCGCGTGGAGCGAATGGGGCGCGCGTACCGATTTACCGGTTGAACCCGCTTAATATCCGCCATGCCGGATGGCGCTCACGCTTATCCGGCCTACCGTTCAGGCTGATGTAAAACGATCTACAGACATTGTTTTTATTCAGCTCTTTTCCACTGTCCTGCAAACGGGCATTATTTTCTCTTAATAAAATCCTATTTTTTATCGGTAAATACTTTACGCCGGGTATAAGGAGTATCATCACCGCTGTTTTGGTTTTCACCGGGAAATAACTCCTGTAAATATAATTTTTAAGGATGGAAAATGGATATTTCACGCGCTAATTTAATTGAGCTAGTTAAAAAGGTTAACCGCAATAAAGTGCCTAATCCTATGCCTGCCGAGGAAATAAGTCGTCTGCGAGTGCGTAAGTATCGCGATCCGCAAAATACGGAAACCACTGAGTTACCTGAAAGCCTGAAGGCGCTACTGGCCTACGACCGCGATCTCCTGAGCAATTATAATATGCCTGTGATTGAAACATTACAAAGATCTATTGATAAAGAGGGAGTAATTCATTCTTACTCCCCTGATGAAGAGGCGTATTACGGCGTTGGCATGGATAGCTCAGGTATTGATATTGAAGATCTGATGCCTGTCTGGAGTAACGATCCCCGTCTTCCGGCATTAATTCGTATCGATCATGTCGGCGATCAGGCCATTTTTATCTATATCACAGAACGGGATGCCAACGGCGAATACCCTATTGCCCGCATGGAACGTAATGAATTCTGGCTGGCGGAGTCTTCTCTGGTGGAATATCTCTATAATATTATTTCGGGCGCTAAAGACATCGGCTTTACCGAAGAGGATTTACATCTTCCGCAATGGAAGGCACAGCAAAAAATGAATGAACAACGCGATGCCGCTTTACTTGACCTGGAGGATTATCATGAGGCGTTTTGGGCAAAACTGGACGCGCTCGTCGATTAATCGACATACTGTCGGGTGGCGCTCACGCTTATCCAGCCTACCGTTTAGGCTGATTTAAAACGAATCTACATAAATTCGGTTTAAGCAGGTCACAAAAAAACCGCTCAATTGAGCGGTTTTTTTGTGCTGGTCCGGTTCGCGGCCTTTCCAGCAGGCTTTGTTGCCATAGCAACGCAGGCACACCGTAGGGGATTAATACTCCCTTTTAAGGGAGCAAATGTCAATATGATTTACCGGGAAACTATTCAACATTTGAGGTATTATCTTTCCCGGCCCTTTCCGCCGTCTCGCAAACGGGCGCTGGCTTCAGGAGAGGATAACCCATGGCCGTAAGCGCAGGCACACCGTAGTGCCTGCTATCACGGCATTATCGCCAGCGGTGCTGCCGTGATGCGGTCTTCGCAAGGACCGCAACATGAAGGTACGATACTTTTGTGTCGTGCTTCTTGTTTCTGGCACGTTGTGTCTTCACGCAGACAGAAGCCACCCAGGTAGCTCTGTTCCCGTAACGCTCAACGTCCAGAGCAGGTAAGCCAGGAGGCCGCCCTGTTGGGCGGCTTTCTTTTCTTCAGATGATGCGGTTCTGTTTAAAATCGCGCAGGAACCCGCCCCAGCGGCGCTCGTAGAACGGCGCGATATGCTCGGTGATAAAATGGCTGATACCCTGCTCGCCCTTCCTCACCTGGCAAATATCGATCGGTTCGTCACCCGGTAACGTGTCGGTCGCCACATTGCCCGCTGCGTGAATGATCTCTTCAATCTCGCCGTCAGCCTCAATACCAATCAGCAGATTGGGTTGGGCGTCCGCATGTTCTTTAATCGCGCAGAGAAATGCGCGTTTCACCGGTTTGATGGTTTTAAACAGCGTAGTGAGGGAATCAATCATCTGCGACGGCGGCTCGGCCACTTCGGATAAAATAAGCGACTCGCCGCCTTCCAGCACTTCCTGCGTACTTAATGGGCTGCCTTCCTCAGCGAGAAGCAGGCTGATTTCACGCGGCATAAACTCTTTGCCGGTCGGCAATTTAGCGTTGAGGAATAGCGTTTCGCCAAGCGTCATTTCAAACAGCGTGCGCGCCGGCATCACCACAAATGCCTGTTCGTCTTCCACGGCCTGCTGCAGCGCCTCCAGAGAAGTAAAGAAGGGAATGACGGTCGTGCCGTCTTCTTTTTCCCAGTGCTGCAAATCCAGAGCGCTGTCTTCCACAATCGCCTCGCCTTCGGCAGCGCTGCCCGGCACCCAGACGGTGGACTCCAGCAAGGTACGGAAAAATGCCGGACGATGCGCGGGCTCAGTCGCCGCTTTCTCCAGCAAGATTTCTAATTCATTTTTAGTTTCGGACATAGGAATCACAAATTATGTATATGGGTTGTAGGCCTGATAAGACGCACGGCGTCGCCATCAGGCAAAATGCCGGATGGCGCCTCGCTTACCCGGCCTACAAAAACACCGTTCAGGCGGTCAGCAAATTCGCGATGGTGCGCACACCCAGACCGGTTGCCCCGGCAGCCCACTGCTCAACCGGCGCTTTGCGATAAGTGGCGGAACAGTCAATGTGCAGCCAGCCTTCGCGGTAATTTTCAACAAAGTGCGACAGAAAACCCGCGGCGGTGCTTGCCCCAGCGGGATACGCCGCGCTGCCGGTGTTGTTCAGTTCCGCAAAGTTAGACGGCAGCTGGTTACGGTGAAACTCCGCCAGCGGCAGACGCCAGAACGGTTCATTCTCTTGCGCCGCGCTGGTCAGCAAGCGCCCCGCCAGCGTATCGTCAAAACTGAATAGCGCATGATAGTCGTTACCCAGCGCCGTTTTCGCCGCGCCGGTTAACGTCGCCATATCAATGATTAGCTGCGGGTGTTGCGCGCTGGCGTCAATCAGGCCATCCGCCAGTACCAGTCGCCCTTCCGCATCGGTATTCATGACTTCAACATTCTTGCCATTACGGTAGCGAATAATATCACCCAGTTTAAACGCATTGCCGCTGATCAGATTATCGGCGCAGCACAGGAACAGTTTTACGCGTTTATTCAGCCCACGGGTAATAGCGAACGCCAGCGCGCCCGTTACTGTCGCCGCGCCGCCCATATCGGATTTCATTGAGTCCATAAAAGCGCTTTGCTTGATACTGTAGCCGCCGGAGTCAAAGGTGATACCTTTACCGACCAGGCAAGCATAAACCGGCGCATCTTTGTCTCCCGTCGGGTTGTAATCCAGCGCCAGCAGCACCGGCGGACGCTCAGAACCACGGCCTACGGTATGCAACCCCATATAGTTCTGCTCGCGCAGATCTTCGCCTTTGGTGATACGATAAGTGACGCTATCGCACGCGACGCTGCACAGCAGATCCACTGCGCGCTGCGCCAGTTGCTCCGGCCCAAGCTCTTCCGCCGGAGCATTAATGGTGTCGCGCACCCAGTCAATAATGGTCAGGCGGTTATCCAGCTCCTGACGTTGGGCATCGTCTAAATCCGGCCACATTACGGTACGGACGCCTTTTGGTCCTTTGTAACCCGCCCAGAATGCCCAACAACGCTCGGTATCCCATCCTTCGCCTGTCAGCGCGACCTGTTTTATTCCCAGGCCGTCGATTTTACGCGCCGCACGCTGGATCAACCCCAGATCGTCTTTACCGTTAAGATGCAAGGTAATACCGTCGTTATTAATACTGTAAGTGGCTTTATCGCCCCAGCGCGCATCGGCAGGCTGCGTGGAAAGCGTAATTTTCATGGCTTCTGTCATTGTTATTTTCCTTATTAGCAAACGGGCCGCCGTAGGGCAGCCCGTTAGATCTTTTGCTAAATGATTCGCGTTGCAGGAAGGCGGCAAGTGAGCGAATCCCCGGGAGCATAGCAAACTATGTGACTGGGGTGAGCGAACGTAGCCAACGCACCTGCGGCGAGGATCATGACGCAAAAATTACTCTGCTTCATCCAACCAGACTAGCAGAATCGCCTCCAGAATTTTTTCATTGGATGCGTTAGGGTCGTCGTCAAAATCGTCCAGTTCGCAGATCCACTGATGCAGATCGGTGAAACGAACGGTTTTAGGATCGACATCAGGATATGCGTCGTATAACGCTTCGCCGATCTCGCGGCTATCGGTCCACTTGAGTCCCATACTACCCTCTGTTAATGCTCACGCGCATGGTTGATTGTGTAACGTGGAATTTCGATAACCAGATCGTCGTCGGTAACGCGGGCCTGGCAGCTCAGTCGACTTTCCGGCTCCAGCCCCCACGCTTTATCCAGCATATCGTCTTCTTCTTCCGAACTTTCCGGCAAGGAGTCGAAGCCTTCACGTACAATACAGTGACAGGTGGTGCAGGCGCACGATTTCTCACAGGCGTGTTCAATCTCGATGCCGTTGCGCAGCGCAACGTCAAGAATGGTTTCACCGGTCTCAGCTTCCAGAACTGCGCCATCCGGACAAAGATCCTGATGAGGCAGAATAACAATCTTCGGCATGTTAAACCTCGTCTACGGAATGGCCTTTCAACGCGCGACGAACCGACTGGTCCATGCGGCGAGCGGCAAATTCCTGGGTTTGTTTATCTACGTTTTTAATGGCTTGTTCTATGGCGTCAACATCATCGCCTTGTGCGACCGCGCTCAAATGTGCGGCGGCATCATCAATGCATTGACGTTCTGCGGCGCTTAACAGCGCGGCGTCGGCAGTTAGCGCGCCGGTCAAACTTTCCAGCACGCGCGCGGCTTCGACTTTTTGCTCCGCCAGCATACGCGCTTTCACGTCCTGCTCGGCAAAACTCATGGAATCCTTGATCATCGAGGCGATTTCGCCATCGGTCAGGCCATAGGAAGGTTTGACCTGAATGGAGGCCTCGACGCCAGTGGATTTTTCCATTGCGGTGACGCTCAACAGGCCATCGGCGTCTACCTGGAAGGTCACGCGAATATGCGCCCCGCCCGCCGGCAGCGGCGGAATCCCGCGCAGCGCAAAGCGCGCCAGCGAGCGGCAGTCCTGCACCAGTTCGCGTTCACCCTGCATCACATGGATAGACATCGCAGTCTGACCGTCTTTGAAGGTGGTGAAATCCTGCGCGCGCGCCACCGGGATAGTGGTGTTGCGCGGAATGACTTTTTCCACCAGGCCGCCCATCGTTTCCAGCCCAAGAGAGAGTGGAATCACGTCCAGCAGCAGCATTTCGCTGTCCGGCTTGTTGCCGACCAGAATATCGGCCTGAATCGCTGCGCCGATAGCGACCACTTTATCCGGGTCGATAGCGGTTAACGGCGTGCGGCCAAAAAATTCGCCCACCCGCTCACGCACCAGCGGTACACGGGTCGAACCGCCGACCATGACCACTTCCAGAACGTCCTGGGGCTCAACGCCGGCATCTTTCAATGCGCGACGGCAGGCCAATAGCGTGCGCTTAACCAGCGCGGAAATGAGATCGTTAAACTGCTCGCGAGTGATCTCCCCCTGCCAGCCCGCAACGTTAACGCGAACGGTATCGGCATCGCTTAAGGCAATTTTCGCCGCAATCGCGGCATCCAGCAGTTCGCGCTGAACGCGATTGTCGCTACGATCGGCAATTCCCGCCTGCTCGCGAATATAGTCCGCCAGCAGATGGTCAAAGTCGTCGCCGCCGAGCGCAGAATCACCGCCCGTCGCCAGCACTTCAAACACCCCGCGGCTCAGGCGTAAGATAGAGATATCGAAGGTACCGCCGCCGAGATCGTAAACAGCGATAACGCCTTCTTTGCCTGAGTCCAGACCGTAGGCAATCGCCGCCGCCGTCGGTTCGTTGAGCAGGCGCAGTACATGCAGGCCTGCCAGCCGCGCGGCGTCTTTCGTCCCCTGACGTTGGGCATCATCGAAATAGGCGGGAACGGTAATCACCACGCCATCCAGCTCGCCGGAGAGCGATTCGCTAGCCCGCGCGGCCAGCGCTTTGAGAATATCAGCCGATACGCGTACCGGATTGAGCAATCCAGCCGCCGTGTCAATCATCGGCAGCCCATTAACGCTTGCCTTAAACCGGTAAGGCAGATGCGGATAGCGCGCCTGGATATCCGCCAGCGAGCGTCCCATCATGCGTTTCACAGAGCTGATAGTGTTGGCCGTATCCTGCGCGGCATTGTCACGCGCAGCGTAACCGACCGTATGGCCCTGCTGCTGATAGTGAACCACTGAAGGCAACAGGTGGCGCCCTTCGTGGTCAGGCAGAGTTTCCGCCTGGCCGCTGCGAACCGTCGCAACCAGAGAGTTGGTAGTGCCTAAGTCGATGCCCGCCGCCAGACGACGCTGATGCGGCGCGGCGCTCAGACCAGGCTCACTAATTTGTAATAAGGCCATGTTAGATTCCAGTTAAAAATCGAGCAGCTTTTCTTCGAGTTGTTCTGCGCTGCTTCGCAGTTTATCGAGAAACCGCAGTTTGCGCACCGTATCCGCCGCCGCGTCCCACGCGGCGTTGTCCAACTGTTCCACCATTTGCTGAAGACGAGCATCAAACATTTTTTGTACGCGTTTGATGAAGCTTTCCAGCCGCGCGTCGTCTTTAGATTGTTCGATATCGTCCAGCTCTTCACGAAGCGTGAGTTGTTCCATCAGAAACGCGGTGTCGCGTACCGTATGTTGCTCGCTGGCCAGATCGAACCCGTGTAAGGAAAGCAGATACTCCGCGCGCGTCAAAGGGTGACGCAGCGTTTGCCAGGCCTGGTTGATCGTGGCGGATTGCTGGACGGCGGCAAGCTGCTGCGCCTGGGTGCCGTTGGCAAATTTGTCAGGGTGATACTGGCGTTGCAGATCCTGAAAACGAAGGCTCAGCGCCTGGGTGTCAATCTGATAACGGGCTGGTAAGCCAAAGAGGGTGAAGTAATCCATAACATTCTCAGGGATAGCCTGTCAGAACAAACCCCACACGCAGGCGACCACGGTGGGGTTATACCTTCTTACTTCGCGCCGCAGATGCGTTGTCTGCGCGGGTTCCCCCAGTCATTTACTCAAGTAAGCGCCTGGGGATTCACTCGCTTGCCGCTTTTCTGCAGCACGAATGCTCGGTATAACAGCGGAACACGGTTACACGTGGAAGCTTTCGCCGCAACCACACTCATCTTTCACATTCGGGTTGGAGAATTTAAACCCTTCGTTCAGACCTTCTTTTACGAAGTCCAGCTGTGTACCGTCCAGAAATTGCAGGCTCTTGCCGTCAACCACTACCTTAACGCCTTTGTCTTCAAACACGGTGTCTTCCGCCGTTGGCTCGTCAACAAATTCCAGTACATAAGCCATACCTGAGCAGCCGGAGGTTCTCACGCCCAGACGCAGACCAAACCCTTTACCACGGTTGGCCAGGAAGGTATTAACTCGCGCTGCTGCACTGTCGCTAAGTGTAATCGACATAACAAAACCTCAATGTTAACGTTCTATTTTATTTCGCTTCGCGTTTGCTTTTGTAATCCGCAATAGCGGCTTTAATCGCGTCTTCCGCCAGAATAGAGCAGTGAATTTTCACCGGCGGCAGCTCCAGTTCGTCTGCAATGTCGGTGTTTTTAATCGCCTGCGCTTCGTCCAGGGATTTCCCTTTCACCCACTCCGTTACCAGAGAACTGGAGGCGATAGCGGAACCGCAGCCGTAAGTCTTGAAGCGCGCGTCTTCAATGATACCTTCATCGTTAACTTTAATCTGCAACTTCATGACGTCGCCGCAGGCCGGCGCGCCAACCATGCCGCTTCCCACGTTATCGTCGTTGTTGTCAAACGACCCTACGTTACGCGGGTTCTCATAGTGATCGATTACTTTTTCGCTGTAAGCCATTATAAATTCTCCTGATTCCGATACCGATTAATGATGTGCCCATTCGATGCTGTTCAGATCCACACCCTGCTTGTACATTTCCCACAGTGGAGAAAGGTCACGCAGACGGCCAATGGATTTACGAACCAGATCAATGGTGTAGTCGATCTCTTCTTCAGTGGTAAAACGACCTAAAGAGAAACGGATAGAGCTATGCGCCAGTTCGTCATTCATGCCCAACGCGCGCAGCACGTAGGACGGTTCCAGACTGGCGGAGGTGCAGGCGGAACCGGAAGAGACCGCCAGGTCTTTCAGCGCCATGATCAGCGACTCGCCTTCAACGTAGTTAAAGCTCACGTTGAGAATGTTTGGCGCGCCCTGCTCAAGGTCGCCGTTCAGGTAAACTTCTTCAATATCTTTGATGCCGTTCCACAGACGGTTACGCAGACCGCGCAGACGGGCCATTTCGGTCTCCATCTCTTCTTTCGCGATACGGTAAGCTTCGCCCATGCCGACGATCTGGTGAACAGGCAGCGTACCAGAGCGCATACCGCGTTCGTGCCCGCCGCCATGCATCTGCGCTTCAATGCGAATACGCGGCTTACGACGCACATACAGCGCGCCAATGCCTTTCGGACCATAAATTTTATGACCGGAGAAGGACATCAGATCCACTTTCAGTTGACTCAGGTCGATAGGCAGTTTGCCCACGCTCTGGGTGGCGTCAACGTGGTAGATGATACCGCGCGCGCGGCACATTTCGCCGATGGTCGCGATATCCTGCACCACGCCGATTTCGTTGTTCACGTGCATGATGGAAACCAGAATGGTGTCGTCACGCATCGCTGCTTCGAGCTCGTTGAGATCGATGATGCCGTTGCGCTGCGGCGCCAGGTAGGTCACTTCAAACCCTTCGCGCTCAAGCTGACGGCAGGTGTCCAGCACCGCTTTGTGCTCGGTCTTGCTGGTGATGATGTGCTTGCCTTTTTTCTGATAAAAGTTGGCAGCGCCTTTGATCGCCAGGTTATCGGACTCCGTCGCCCCTGAGGTAAAGACGATTTCACGCGGGTCGGCACCGACCAGTTCAGCAATCTGGTTGCGGGCGATATCGACGGCTTCTTCAGCCTGCCAGCCGAAACGGTGTGAACGAGACGCCGGGTTCCCAAAGGTTCCGTCCAGGGTCAGAAACTGCATCATTTTCTCGGCAACACGCGGGTCCACCGGCGTGGTTGCGGAGTAGTCGAGATAAATCGGTAATTTCATTGCTCTTAAACTCCGTACATCACTCAATGCAAGGAATCAGGCAACCGGCTGGATGTACGACCGTGTTAACGGGACGTCCGCGTCCCGGCCTGATTCTGAATTCTTTTTTACGCTTCATCCTTCAGACGACCGCGGCATTCACCGCATGAGGCCGCCAGAAGAGATGGCGTAATATTTTAATTAAGCGCGTAATTTAACGTCGATAGCGTCCTGCGCACGACCGCTGGCGCGCGGCGCGTCATGCGTGTGCTGGCGACCAGACACATCCAGAACTTCCTGGTTATTCACCAGCTCGCCTAAGGTAATATTGTTGAGAAAACCGGTCAGACGATCGCTTAAATCACGCCACAGCGCATGGGTCAGGCATTTATCGCCGCCCTGGCAGCCGCCTTTCCCCTGGCAACGGGTCGCGTCAACGGATTCATCAACCGCGCTGATCACTTCGCCGACCGCGATACTGCCAGCATCTTTACCCAGCAGATAACCGCCGCCTGGCCCGCGTACGCTGGAAACCAGACCGTTTTTACGTAAACGGGAAAATAGCTGTTCCAGATAAGAAAGGGAAATCCCCTGACGTTCAGAAATATCAGCCAACGGTACCGGGCCCGCTTCGGAGTTGAGCGCAACGTCTAACATTGCGGTCACGGCATAACGCCCTTTAGATGTCAGTCTCATGTCTTACTTAACCTCAAACTCGCCCCTGCCCGGGGTTTTTTATTGTAAAATGGGGGTATTGCATAGCAGGGACAAGTCTGACATTCCCGAGTAATTTGGTCAACTATTTACTTGAGTAAATTAGTCAGGTATTTAGCGTTCCGTGCGGCATTAACGCGGTTACTTGCCTTTATTCTGCTGCTCAATAGACGCCAGAATCCCACGCAGAATATTCAACTCCTGGCTTTCCGGGCGGGCGCGGGTAAACAGACGGCGCAATTTATTCATCACCTGCCCCGGATGGTTTTCGCGAATAAAGCCAGTGGAGAGCAACGTCTGCTCCAGATGGCCGTAGAAACGTTCAAGATCGTCCACCAGCGGATACGGTGTCTCTTCATGATCTGCCGCGTCGCCGTTTTCCTGCGTCGCCAGCCAGGCCATACGGACTTCATACGCGATGACCTGTACCGCCATCGCCAGATTCAACGAGCTGTACTCCGGGTTAGCGGCAATCGCGACGTGATAATGGCATTTTTGCAACTCATCGTTAGTCAGCCCGACACGCTCACGACCAAAAACCAGCGCAACCGGCGTATTTGCCGCTTCCGCCACGCTTTTTAAGCCACACTCGCGCGGATCAAGCATCGGCCACGGCAGAGTGCGGGAGCGGGCGCTGGTGCCGACCACCAGGCTACAGCCAGCCAACGCTTCGTCCAGCGTATCGACGATCTGCGCATTACCAATCACATCGCTGGCGCCTGCCGCCAGGGCGATGGCCTGGGAGTCCGGTTTCACCAGCGGGTTTACCAGCCACAGGTTAGTTAAGCCCATGGTTTTCATAGCGCGAGCCACAGAGCCCATATTGCCGGTGTGGGAGGTTTCCACCAGCACAATTCGAATGTTTTGCAGCATTGTCTTTCTTCAGCTAAAGATTATTCTGACATCTTACCATAAAACCAAGACAGATTCCGATCTCGCTGCTATACTCTGCGCCGTTTTCCCGTTCTTTAACATCCAGTGAGAGAGACCGATGCATCCGATGCTGACCATCGCCGTGCGCGCAGCGCGCAAGGCGGGTAATGTAATTGCCAAAAACTATGAAACTCCGGACGCTGTAGAAGCGAGCCAAAAAGGCAGTAACGATTTTGTGACCAACGTAGATAAGGCCGCTGAAGCGGTGATTATCGACACCATTCGCAAATCTTACCCGCAACACACTATTATCACCGAAGAAAGCGGTGAGCACGTTGGCACAGATCAGGATGTTCAATGGGTTATCGATCCGCTGGATGGCACCACCAACTTCATCAAACGTCTGCCACACTTCTCTGTTTCCATTGCTGTACGCATTAAAGGCCGTACTGAAGTGGCTGTCGTTTACGATCCGATGCGTAACGAACTGTTCACCGCCACCCGCGGTCAGGGCGCACAGCTCAACGGCTATCGTCTGCGCGGCAGTACCGCGCGCGATCTGGACGGCACTATCCTCGCTACCGGCTTCCCGTTCAAAGCCAAACAATACGCGACCACCTACATTAATATTATCGGCAAGCTGTTCACCGAATGCGCCGATTTCCGCCGCACCGGTTCCGCCGCGCTGGATCTGGCCTATGTGGCTGCAGGTCGTGTCGATGGTTTCTTTGAAATTGGCCTTCGTCCGTGGGATTTCGCCGCGGGCGAACTGCTGGTTCGTGAAGCGGGCGGTATCGTCAGCGATTTCACCGGCGGTCATAACTACATGATGACCGGTAATATCGTGGCGGGGAATCCGCGCGTCGTTAAAGCCATGCTGGCGAATATGCGCGACGAACTGAGCGATGCGCTGAAGCGCTAAGTCTCTTCGGCGGATGGGGCCACTCATCCGCCGTGCCTTTTCAGGCGTTTTTCCTAAACACAGCCTCATCGCTTTACTTGGCTGCATGTTTTTGTACGATCGCTCCCTGCTCCGCTATTGGCATAAAGCGGCAAGGAAGCGAACATGACCCTTCAACATACCCGACGCATCGTCAAATCCCTTTTTATTCTGTTTATCATTGTGGTCTGTATTTACCTGCTACCCCGCGTAGCGATCAATGCCTTTTATTACCCGGACAATAAAGTCTATGGGCCAACCCCTGCCGAAGCTGAATCCATTACCTTTACCGCCAAAGATGGCACGCATCTGCACGGCTGGTTTATTCCCACTGCTTTCGGCAGGCCGGAAAACGCCGTCGCGACGGTGATTCATGTCCATGGCAACGCCGGAAATATGTCGGCGCACTGGCCGTTAGTCAGCTGGCTGCCAGAACGCAACGTAAACCTGTTTATGTTTGATTACCGTGGTTTTGGCGAATCGGAGGGCACCCCATCACAAGAAGGGCTACTGGATGATACGAAAAGCGCGATAGATTATGTGCGGCATCGTGCCGACGTTAACCCCGAGCGCCTGATACTGCTGGGGCAGAGCCTGGGCGGAAATAATGTGCTGGCCGCCGTAGGCCACTGCGTAGGCTGCGCAAATATGCGCTACGCCGACCAGGCGGGCATACGTGCGATTATCCTCGACTCAACGTTTTTATCCTATTCCTCCATCGCCAACCAGATGATCCCAGGCAGCGGCTATTTGCTTGATGACCGCTATAGCGCGGATCGCAATATTGCCAGCATCAGCCCCATTCCGGTATTGATTCTTCATGGCACGGCAGACCATGTTATTCCCTGGCAGGACAGTGAGAAATTGTATGCCCTCGCCCGGGAGCCCAAACAAAAAATCTTCATTCCTGACGGCGATCACATTGATGCTTTTTCCGGACGTTATGCAAACCTTTACCGTGATGCAATGATTAAATTTATTCAGACCGCGCTATCCGCTAAATAGCGCGACGCTGTATATATGCATATTTTATGATTAAGAATATATTTATTATACCGATAGTAAAAACCATTTTTTCCCGTTAGCGAAGGCGGTGGATTAGCGCTAGCGTAACAGTAATATTCAACTGATTTTTATAACAATTTATTTTCATTTGTTTTTCCTGAATATTACTGTGGAGTATGTGATGGCTATCAAAATTACGCCTGACGAGTTTAGTTTGCTTATCCAGCGATTAAACAAAAAATGGCGCGTGTTTGCCCCGTCCGCAGAGTTTCGCGGCGGACGTTTTTCCGACACTGACAACATTATTTATCAACGGATTAGCGGCTGGCGCGATCTCATCTGGCACGAGAAATCGCACATGTCGCCGAATACCATTATCGCCCCTATCACCGAAACGCTCTTTTATTTCGATAAAGACACCATTCAAATTGCCGAGACAGACACTTCCCCGATAATCATCTTTGCCCGCGCCTGCGACATTAACGCCATGTCGCGGCTGGATTATATGTATTTATCAAATGGGAATAATTCCGATTACAGTTATCAACTGCTACGGGAGCATATTCGTTTCGTCCTTATTGAGTGTGAAGAAAGCTTCGAAAATTGTTTCTGCGTCTCAATGGGTACCAATAAAACTGACTGTTATAGCGCCGCCATGCGTTTTAGCGATGAGGGCGCGCTTGTCAGCATCCGCGATCCCTTTATCGAGGCGGCGATACAAGGGCTGGGGCAGGAGGCTGACTATACCCCCTCTTTCGTCAGCGAAAACCGGGAAACCGTCGTCACGCCGGACAGCGTTTGCCGCGATCCGCAAAAAATTCGCGACATTCTCACCCGCCACCCGCTATGGGACGCCTACGACAGCCGCTGCATCAGTTGTGGCCGCTGCACTACCGGGTGCCCAACCTGTACCTGCTATAGCGTCTTTGACGTCGCCTATGATGAAAATCCGCAGCGCGGCGAACGCCGTCGCCAGTGGGCAAGCTGCATGGTGCCGGGCTTTAGCGACATGGCCGGCGGTCATGGTTTTCGCGAAAAACCCGGCGAGCGTCTGCGCTACCGCGCCCTGCATAAGGTCAATGACTACAAAGCGCGCAACGGCATTGAACATATGTGCGTCGGCTGCGGCCGCTGCGACGATCGCTGCCCGCAATACATCAAATTTTCTTTGATTATCAACAAAATGACCGCTGCCGTTCGGCAGGCGCTGGCAGAGGAGGCATAACGCATGTCACATTGTTCCTGTCATGATAAACCGCAGCACAGTTTGCTGCCTGCGGCGTACCGCATCCTCAGTATTACTCGCCACACGCCGCTGGAGTGGAATTTCCGCGTGGCCGTCGATTTTCCCGCGCACTGGGGGCAATTTGTTGAGGTGTCGCTGCCGCGCGTCGGCGAAGCGCCCATCTCCGTTTCCGACTATGGCGACGGCTGGATAGATCTGCTGATTCGTAATGTCGGAAAAGTGACCAGCGCCCTCTTTACGCTGAAAGAAGGCGACAACGTATGGCTACGCGGCTGCTATGGCAATGGCTATCCGGTCGATACGCTGCGCCATAAACCCTTACTGGTTGTCGCAGGCGGCACGGGCGTCGCGCCGGTGAAAGGCTTAATGCGCTATTTCGTTGAGAATCCCCAGGAAATTGGTCAACTGGATATGATTCTCGGCTATAAAAATCGCGATTGCGTGCTGTACAAAGAAGAAATGGCGACGTGGCGCGGCAAACATAATCTGGTGCTCACGCTGGATGAAGGCGAGGCTGATGACCGTTACCAGATTGGCCGGGTGACCGATCGGCTTGCCGACATGACGCTTAGCGATATCGACACTATGCAGGCCATCGTCGTTGGGCCGCCAATAATGATTACCTTTACCGTAAAAATGCTGCTGCAAAAAGGGCTCAAGCCGGAGCAAATCTGGGTGGACTACGAACGCCGGATGGCCTGCTCCGTCGGGAAGTGCGGCCACTGCCGTATGGGCGAAGTGTATGTCTGCACCGACGGCCCGATATTTAACTACGCCGTCGCGCAACGTTTTGCCGATTAAGGAGAACATCATGAGCATTGATATTGATATCATTAAAGCCCGTGCGAAAAACGAATATCGCCTGTCAAAAGTGCGCGGCGAAGCCATGATCAGCGTCCGCATTCCCGGCGGTATTTTGCCCGCGCATTTGCTAACGGTGGCGCGTGACATCGCCGAAACCTGGGGCAACGGACAAATTCACCTCACTACCCGCCAGAAGCTGGCGATGCCGGGTATCCGTTACGAAGATATCGACAACGTGAACGCCGCGCTGGAGCCGTTTCTTCGCGAGATTGAAATAGAACTGTGCGACGTCCAGGTTGAGGATACCAAAGCGGGCTATCTCGCTATTGGCGGGCGAAATATTGTCGCCTGTCAGGGGAACCGCATTTGCCAGAAAGCCAACACTGACACGACCGGTCTGTCCCGTCGTCTTGAAAAACTGGTCTATCCCAGCCCTTATCATCTCAAAACGGTCATCGTTGGCTGCCCGAATGATTGCGCGAAGGCGTCAATGGCCGATCTGGGAATTATTGGCGTGGCGAAAATGCGCTTCACTGCCGATCGCTGTATCGGTTGCGGCGCCTGCGTGAAGGCCTGTAGTCACCACGCGGTAGGCTGCCTGGCGCTGAAGAACGGCAAAGCGGTCAAAGAAGAGTCCGCCTGTATCGGCTGCGGCGAGTGCGTGCTGGCCTGTCCGACGCTGGCCTGGCAACGTAAGCCGGATCAGCTCTGGCAAGTCCGTCTGGGCGGACGCACCAGTAAAAAGACGCCGCGCGTCGGCAAGCTCTTCCTCAACTGGGTGACTGAAGATGTGATAAAGCAGGTGATCGTTAACCTGTATGAATTTGAAAAAGAGATGCTCGGCGGAAAACCGATCTATCTACATATGGGCCATCTGATCGACAAAGGCGGCTACCTGCGTTTTAAAGAACGGGTACTGCGCGGCGTTCAGCTCAATCCGGAAGCGATGGTCGCCGAACGCATTTACTGGGCCGAAGACGAATCCGTCGCGCGGATGCATCTCAAACCCGCCGGGCACTAATCAACCACGCCATGGCCGCAGCCCGCCCACAGGCTGCGGCACGCTAAACCACATGACCAGCGCCGCAACAAGCAGTATGACCCCTCCGGCCAGCGCCAGCGTTGACCAGCCTACCTGCCGCCATAACGCCGGCGCTTTGTTTCCACTGAGTTTCACCGCCAGAGCACGAAAAGTGTGTACCAGCAGCGCCAGCGAGGTAATCGTTAGCGAGGTTCCCGCCGCCATTGCCAGTACCGACGCCATTCCCCAGCTAAAAACGCCAATCACTTTACTGAATAACAGCACCATTATCGCGCCGGAACAGGGCCGCATCCCCATAGACAGTACGATCATGAGTCGCGCGCGCCAGTCATCGCCGCTATGCAATTGTTCCTGCGTCGGTAAATGCTGATGTCCGCAGCCGCATTTTTCATGGTGAACATGGCGCGGCGTAAAAGCGATAAAGACAGGTTTACGTAGCAGCGCGCGTAACCTTTTTATGGCCCGCCAGCACAGCAAGATGCCCAGCCCGCCAACTAACGCATAGCTCCCCTTTTCCAGCCAGAAACCGCTCAGATGGAGCTGCCTGGCCGGAAGTTGCAATACGGTCAGCACGCCCACCACCAACCCGATAGCCACGAGCCCCTGTAATAACGCGGCGGCGAGGGTTAGCATGATACTTGATTTCAGCTTCGAAGGATGCGTCGCCAGCCATGTCGCGATCACCACTTTGCCGTGTCCCGGCCCCAGCGCATGAAGCACGCCATACATAAAACTCAGCAGAAGCAACGATCCGCCCGCCCGCTCAGGATGCGTCGCCACCGCATTAAGCAGCGCGCTCAACTGCTGATTTACGTCCCGCTGCCAAAGAGCGCTTTTCAACATCACCTGCGGCCAGGCCTGCCATATCCACAGACCGCCAACCAGCATCAGCAGCAGGAATAACACCAGTGGCCACAGCGAGAGCCAGCGTCGCCCCGGAGCGCGTTGAGAAAAAATTACTGACATTGCAAGGTCACCGTTTGGGCAAACTGTTTACCTAAATCCATATCCTCCGGCGGCGCGTCCTCTTTATCCAGCGACTGGGCGAAACGTAGCGTCTCTTCGCCGGGCGCAGGAGTATAAACCTGAATCCGACACTTTTCGCGCAGCGGTTCCGGCATCGTGATATCGCTGGCCTGGTCATAATGCATATCGACATAATAAGAGGGATCAAACGTTGAAAAGGTATAAGTCTGTCCGCTTAACGGCTGCGGTTCAGCCAGCGGTAGCGTAAAGGTCAATACCGCCTGATGCGCGTCACGCGTCATACCGTATTCTGTCGGCCTGTTTTTAAACTTCACTTTCGCGCCATTGCGCCACACTTCTGTAAAGTAGTGCTGCCCAAGTACGTTAGCCATCACTTCCGCCGCCAACTTTTTCCATATTTCTGACCCCGGTACCGCGTTTCCGGCGTCATACAGCAGATCTGCGGACGTCAGCGCGTCCATTGTCCAGCGCATTTTTAACGCCACAAATTGCTCATTTTCACTGACCACCTGCGTTTGCAGACGGATGAAGCTGTGCGGATGCGCCGCCGCCACGAAAGATA
Organism: Salmonella sp. NW1250; assembly: GCF_051812965.1. Taxonomy (NCBI): domain Bacteria; kingdom Pseudomonadati; phylum Pseudomonadota; class Gammaproteobacteria; order Enterobacterales; family Enterobacteriaceae; genus Salmonella; species Salmonella sp. NW1250. The sequence goes on from NZ_JAMNDD010000010.1 coordinate 152,685, forward strand.
AAACGGCAAGAAATAGTGTTAAGGCGCTGCGTTTCACTGGCTTCATCTGTTCCTCGCGATAAAAATTCTGTGACGTTCCTCAGCATTCCTGGCCTAAAAGCACGCTTATCACATTTTTCACACGCAAACTTTAGCTATCCTTACCAGACAAACTAACGGGAGACCTGACAGATGATGCCGACAATTGCCCCACCATCTGTACTTTCCGCTCCCCAGCGCCGCTGTCAGGTATTGCTGACGCTTTTCCAGCCGGAGCCAATTGCCACGGTGGAAATCTTCAGCGCGCTTAATGGCGTTGATGATGATACTGCCCGTGAGGATATCACTGAGACAAGCCTGGAGATCCAGCGCTATCATCGCCTTGCCATCACAACATGCCAGAACGGTTGCTATCGGATCGAAGGTACAGCACTCGATCAGCGCCTTTGCCTTTTACACTGGCTCAGGCGCGGCCTGCGTTTATGCCCGACCTTCGTCACGCAACAGTTTACTCCGGCCTTAAAAAACGCGCTAAAGCAGCGCGGTATCGCGCGTCCGCTGTATGACGATATCAATCTGCACGCGCTCATCAATCTGTGCGCCCGCCGGTTGCAAAAACCATTTGAACATCGCGACGTGCAGTTCCTGCGTCTCTTTTTACAGTATTGTCTGCTACAACACCATGCCGGCATCACCCCGGAATTCAACCCTGTGCAGCAGATTTGGGCGCAGTCGTGCGCGGAATATCCACTCGCCCAGGAAATTGGTCGTCACTGGCAGCGCCACGTGATGCAGGCCGCACCGCTCAATGAAGCGCTGTTTATGGCGTTACTGTTTTCAATGATTCGCCTCCCCGACCCGATTCGCGACACGCATCAACGGGCGCAGCAACTGCGACTGGAGGTGGCGCGGCTGGTGCTGCGCTTTCGAGAAAAAGGGAACGTACGCTTCAGCGACGAACAAGGGCTTAACGATCAGCTGTATGTCCATCTCGCCCAGGCGCTGAACCGAAGTTTATTCACGATTGGCATCGATAATACGCTTCCGGAAGAGTTCAACCGTCTTTATCCGCGTCTGGTTCGCACCACACGTGAGGCGCTCGCCGGGTTTGAAGCCGAATATGGTATCCACTTTTCCGAGGAAGAGACGGGGCTGGTGGCAGTGATTTTCGGCGCCTGGCTGATGCAGGATAACGATTTGCATGAGAGACAGATCGTATTGTTAGCGGATAAAAATGATGCGCTGGAGACGCATATTGAGCAGCAACTGCGTGAACTGACCCTATTGCCGCTGAATATCAGACGGATATCGCTCCAGGCGTTTCAAAAAGAGGGATGCCCGCGCGGCGTAGCGCTGATTGTTACCCCTTACGCCACGCCGCTACCGCTCTTCTCACCGCCGTTAATTCATGCGGATCGCGCCCTCACAGAGCACCAACAGCAGCAGATCCGCAAGATCCTGGAATCATGACACGGCAACCACTTTGGGCCGAAGGAAGATAGCGGGCAATGCCACCAGCGCCATAATCCAGAATACGCCGCCGCCCAGATGTTGATACAGAAAACCGGCAAATACTGTCATAATCGCGATGCTGCCGCCCATCGCCACAGCGGAATAGACGGCCTGCAAACGAATCACCTCGCTTCCCTGACGCGCAGCGATATAGCGCATGGCGGCCAGATGGCAAACGGTAAACGTGCCACAGTGCAGGATTTGTATCACAATCAGCCACGGCAACGCCGTACTCCAGCCCATCAGTCCCCAGCGTACCATCCCACACACAGCGGAAAGCAATAGCAAGTCGCGGGCGCTAAACCGACGGAATAGCTTTTTACTCAGGGCGAAAATAATCACTTCCGCCACCACGCCCAACGACCATAAATAGCCGACCGCCGATGCTGAATAGCCAGCCCCCTGCCAGTAGATGGCGCTAAAACCGTAGTAGGCGGCGTGCGCCCCTTGCAGCAAACAGACGCAGGCGAGAAAACGCCAACTTTGTGCCACCAGCGTACGCCAGGCGGGCCAGCCTGCGCTCTCCTGCTGACGACTTTCCCCTTGCGGCGGCACGCTGGGACGTAACAACATACCCAGCAACATCGAGGCGACGCCGAGCGTCAGTAGCGCCAGAATCGCCTGGTAATCGTATAAACTCACCAGCTTACCGGTCAGCGCCGACCCTATCACGAAGGCGATGGACCCCCACAGCCGCACCCGACCATAGTCCAGGGTAATTTGCTTTTGCCAGGTATTGGCCAGCGCATCGGTCAGCGGCACCAGTGGTGAAAAGAAGAGGTTAAACCCAACCATCACCACCATTAGCCACGCGACATGCGTTCCTGCCCAAAATGCCAGCGCAAATACCAGCGTCAGCAATGCCAGTACACGCAGCGCGGAGATCAACCGCGAAGGATCGCTTACGCGAGGCGCAATGAGCAGACTACCGAGAAAACGCGCGACCAGACCCACACCCAGCAGAAGACCGATGGTTTCCGGCGTTAGCCCAAGACCTTTGAGCCAGACGCTCCAGAAGGGCAGAAAAATACCGTAACTAAAGAAGTAGGTGAAATAACTGAGCGCCAGCCAGCGCGTGGAATGCAATGCCATGATTCCCTCCCGTTTGGAGGCGATAGTCTGGCGGTAAACGGTTGCGCTGGCAAGGGTAACATAAGGTTAACAAGCGGAGGGAGAAGTTCAAACGGCAACGCCGCCGGATAATGACTTCCGGCGGCGTCACGTTATGGCGCATAAGTAATGCCCGACAGACGCAGCGCCATCGGGCCATTTTCACAACATAAGCGCTTACGCGTAAACCGGGAAGCGGGCGCAGATATCCAGCACTTTCGCTTTCACGCGTTCAATGGTGGCTTCATCATTGATGTTGTCCAGCACGTCACACATCCAGCCAGCCAGCTCTTTCACTTCCGCTTCTTTGAAGCCGCGACGAGTGACCGCTGGAGAACCGATGCGGATACCGGAAGTCACGAACGGGCTCTTAGGATCGTTCGGCACGCTGTTTTTGTTCACGGTGATGTTAGCGCGGCCCAGCGCGGCGTCAGCTTCTTTACCGGTCAGGTTTTTATCCACCAGGTCCAGCAGGAACAGATGGTTCTCAGTGCCGCCAGACACCACTTTGTAGCCGCGGTTCAGGAACACTTCCACCATCGCTTTGGCGTTTTTCGCCACCTGCTGCTGGTAAACTTTGAACTCCGGCTCCATCGCTTCTTTCAGCGCTACCGCTTTACCCGCGATCACGTGCATCAGCGGGCCGCCCTGCGCGCTTGGGAACACGGCGGAGTTCAGTTTTTTATACAACTCTTCATCGCCGCCCTTCGCCAGGATCAGGCCGCCGCGCGGACCCGCCAGGGTTTTGTGGGTGGTGGTGGTGACAACGTGAGCGTGCGGAACCGGGTTCGGGTAAACGCCTGCGGCAATCAGGCCCGCCACGTGCGCCATGTCGACAAACAGGTATGCGCCGATGCTGTCAGCGATTTCACGCATTTTTGCCCAGTCAACCACGCCGGAGTAGGCAGAGAAGCCACCGATAATCATCTTCGGCTTGTGCTCTTTGGCCAGCTTCGCCATCTCGTCATAGTCGATTTTACCGGACTCATCGATACCGTAAGGTACGATGTTGTACAGTTTACCGGAGAAGTTAACCGGGGAGCCGTGAGTCAGGTGGCCGCCCTGCGCCAGGTTCATACCCAGAACGGTATCGCCCGGCTGCAGCAGCGCGGTGTAAACAGCAAAGTTAGCCTGAGAACCGGAGTGCGGCTGCACGTTAGCGTAGTCGGCGCCGAACAGTTCTTTCGCGCGGTCGATAGCCAGCTGCTCAACGACATCAACGTATTCGCAACCGCCGTAGTAGCGCTTGCCCGGATAACCTTCAGCGTATTTGTTGGTCAGCTGAGACCCCTGCGCCTGCATCACGCGCGGGCTGGTGTAGTTTTCGGAGGCGATCAGTTCGATGTGCTCTTCCTGACGTACTTTTTCCTGCTCCATAGCCTGCCACAACTCGGCATCATAATCGGCAATGTTCATTTCACGCTTTAACATCCGCATCTCCTGACTCAGCTAACAATAAAATTTGTGCCTGAAAAGGCAGTCCGTGGGACTTCGGCCAACAGTATAACCGAATCATTCTTCGATAACAGGTCTTGACAAAGGTTTTTACGCAAACGATTACCTATGCGTCAGATAAGGGTTTCCTGAACGAGAGCCTGACGAATTTCAACGGATTTCTTTTCAGCTTTGTGATGCAGATTTTTCACGTTGTTACCTCCATAACGTAAAGCAGAGAAGATCCATTTACAATGCAAGGGTATTTTTATAAGATGCATTTGATATACATCATTAGATTTTCACATAAAGGAAGCACGTATGCTTGACGCACAAACCATCGCTACAGTAAAGGCCACCATTCCCCTGCTGGTTGAAACAGGACCGAAACTGACCGCCCACTTCTACGACCGTATGTTTACGCATAATCCGGAGCTCAAAGAAATCTTCAATATGAGCAACCAGCGTAACGGCGATCAGCGCGAAGCCCTGTTTAATGCTATCGCGGCCTACGCCAGCAATATCGAAAATTTACCGGCGTTGCTGCCGGCGGTAGAAAAAATCGCGCAGAAGCACACCAGCTTCCAGATTAAGCCGGAGCAGTACAACATCGTCGGGACGCATCTGCTGGCGACGCTGGACGAAATGTTCAACCCGGGCCAGGAGGTGCTGGACGCGTGGGGAAAAGCCTATGGCGTACTGGCTAACGTCTTTATTCATCGGGAAGCCGAGATTTATCACGAGAACGCCAGCAAAGACGGCGGCTGGGAAGGCACGCGCCCCTTCCGCATCGTTGCAAAAACCCCGCGTAGCGCACTGATCACCAGCTTTGAGTTTGAACCAGTCGACGGCGGTACGGTGGCGGAATACCGCCCCGGGCAGTATCTGGGTGTCTGGCTGAAGCCGGAAGGTTTTGCGCATCAGGAGATCCGCCAATATTCACTGACCCGTAAACCCGATGGCAAAGGGTACCGTATTGCCGTGAAGCGTGAAGACGGCGGCCAGGTATCAAACTGGTTACACCATCACGCCAGCGTGGGCGATGTGGTACATCTGGCTGCGCCGGCAGGTGACTTCTTTATGAATGTCGCCGCTGATACCCCCGTTTCGCTGATTTCCGCTGGCGTCGGCCAGACGCCGATGTTGGCGATGCTCGATACGCTGGCGAAAGAACAGCATACCGCGCAGGTGAACTGGTTCCATGCGGCGGAGAACGGCGACGTTCATGCGTTTGCCGACGAAGTAAGCGAGCTGGGCCGTACACTGCCGCGTTTCACTGCCCATACCTGGTACCGCGAGCCAACCGAGGCCGATCGCGCCCAACGCGTCTTTGACAGCGAAGGGCTGATGGATTTAAGCAAACTGGAAGCCGCGATCAGCGATCCGGCAATGCAGTTCTATCTTTGCGGCCCGGTAGGCTTTATGCAGTTTGCCGCAAAACAACTGGTTTCACTTGGCGTGAATAACGAAAACATTCATTACGAATGCTTCGGCCCGCATAAAGTGCTGTAATTGCAAGAAATCCTCTGAAAAAACGGGCGTTATCGTTAAGGCGAACGCCCGTTTTCCTCCCCGTTCCCCTGCTTATTGCGCTGCTTTTTATGCCTTTCTTTTACAAAAAAGGGGAATAAAAAAAGTCTGTGCAAATCGTGTTATTATTAACGTTTGACTTAGCTCGTTAGGGCATCTTTTTATGCAGCAACCTGTTGTACGCATTGGAGAGTGGCTGGTTACACCTTCTGTTAATCAGATCAGTCGTCAGGGACGCCAGATTACTCTTGAACCACGGCTGATCGATCTTCTGATGTATTTTGCGCATCATCCGGATGAAGTGTTAAGCCGGGATAACATTATTGATCATGTCTGGATGCGCACCATCGTGACCAACCATGTTGTCACCCAAAGCATTTCTGAACTACGCAAATCATTAAGAGATGGCGGAGACAGCAATGCTGAATACATCGTTACCGTACCTAAACGCGGCTATAAGCTGACGGCGCCGGTTATCTGGTGCGAAGAAAATAGCGATGAGATCGATAATTCATCAACGTCGCCGCCGCCGATCGCAGCGACGAATGCAGAACCGACAGAGGGGGTTCCTGCCGCTGCGCCTGTGCCGCCCGCCTCTTTGCAAACGCCGACTAAAAAGGCGAAAAAGCCGCGTATCGCCGCTTTCTGGACGTGGGTGATGTTCCTGCTCTCGCTGGCGACGCTGGTGGTGTTTATCGTGATGTCGGTGGTAGATCATAATGCCGCGGTAACAAAAACGCGGTTATTACTTAACCCACGAGATATAGATGTTCGTTTTGAAGGCGGCAATTCCTGTAATAACTGGGTCTCGCAGGAGTCCTACGCCATCGGTCTGGGCGGCTTAATCACCGACCTGCTGAACACCTACTCGACCTTTATGGTGCACGATAAAACCAATTACCGGGTCAATGAGCCAAGCAGCTCCGGTAAGACGTTAACCATTCAGTTTGTCAATCAGCGCCACTATCGGGCGCAGCAGTGCTTTATGTCTGTTGTGCTCATTGATAACGCCGATGGTTCAACCATGCTGGATAAGCGTTATTTCGTCACCAATACTAACCAGTTGTCCATCCAGGATGATCTGTTTAATAGCCTGTCTTTCGTTTTAACACAGCCCTGGCCTAATCGTATGCGAGAACAACTGGCCCTGTTCAGAACGCCGCAAAATACCGCGCTGATGCGTTTTTATGAGGCGCGCCAGCTTATTCTGAGCGGCGATGCGCAGGCGCTAGGTAAAGCCAGCGATATTCTGAATGGCATTATTAAGGAAACGCCTGATTTCAACTATGCCTATGAATATAAAGTGCTGGTAGATGTATTACGGCAATCACAACAGCCGTTTGATAAAGAACAAGTGGCTGCGCTGAACGAAGAGTTTAAAAAAATAGATCAAATTCCGGGCGTTGAGAAAACGTCTGTTTATTATAAAATCAAGACCGTTGATCTTTTGGGCAAAGGTGATATCGATGCAGCGTATGAGGAAATCAATAAAAGCATCGAGCTTGAAATGTCGTGGTTTAACTATGTCCTGTTGGGGAAAGTTTACGAAATGAAAGGTGAGAATCGTCTGGCCGCTGATGCCTATCTGACCGCCTTTAATTTACGTCCAGGTGAAAACACTCTGTACTGGATCGAGAACGGCGTATTTCAGACATCCGTTCAGAAAATTGTCCCTTATCTGAATAGTTTTCTGGCAGAAGATTAAATTTAACGCTGAACCATGACAAATAAAAGCGAAAAGATATTAAATTTTTCGCTTTTATTTTGTGAAAAATATGTTGCCAAAAATAGCTTATGTTAATTTTGGCAACATATTCATCGCAAAGAAATGTAAATATAACCCTTTGTAATTAAACGATGTTTATCCTTTCATGATATTTTCCATGATATTTATATGTTAATTCAAAAAAATCAATCTATCAGTTTTTTCATGTTTGTGTTTATTTCACTTTTTCTTTAGGACTTATCTCAACCCATTCGTTAATCTTGTCGACAGTTGAACGGGCACGCAGCATATATGAAGCATAAGCCCGGTTCTTAAAAATACAGCTCAGGAGAAATGAACATGAGTTCTGTCAAAAAGATCGGGCTATTTGCCTGTACTGGCGTCGTTGCCGGTAATATGATGGGGAGCGGGATTGCATTATTACCCGCCAACCTTGCCAGTATTGGTGGCATTGCCATCTGGGGCTGGGTAATTTCTATTATTGGGGCAATGTCGCTGGCTTATGTTTATGCGAGGCTGGCAACCAAAAACCCTCAACAGGGTGGCCCTATCGCTTATGCTGGGGAAATATCTCCGGCGTTTGGTTTCCAGACCGGCGTTCTTTATTATCACGCAAACTGGATTGGTAACTTAGCCATCGGTATTACCGCTGTTTCTTATCTTTCTACGTTCTTCCCGGCATTAAATAATCCAATACCGGCAGGTATTGCCTGTATTGCTATCGTCTGGCTGTTCACCTTTATTAATATGCTGGGTGGGGCCTGGGTCAGCCGCTTGACAACGATTGGCCTATTCCTGGTGCTGATCCCGGTAGTCTTGACCGCAGTCGCCGGCTGGCATTGGTTCGATATCGCGACCTATCACGCGAACTGGAACACGTCTACGACGACCGACTCTCACGCCATTGTTAAAAGTATTCTGCTCTGCCTGTGGGCGTTCGTTGGCGTTGAGTCTGCCGCCGTCAGCACCGGCATGGTGAAAAACCCGAAACGCACCGTACCGCTGGCAACCATGCTGGGTACCGCGCTGGCAGGCATCATCTATATCGCCGCGACTCAGGTTATCGCCGGGATGTTCCCAGCTTCCGTTATGGCCTCTTCCGGCGCGCCGTTCGCTATCAGTACCTCCACGATTCTGGGTGGCTGGGCTGCGCCGCTGGTTTCCGCCTTTACCGCTTTCGCCTGCCTGACGTCTCTGGGCTCCTGGATGATGCTGGTCGGCCAGGCTGGGGTTCGCGCCGCCAACGACGGCAACTTCCCGAAAATTTACGGTGAAATGGATAAAAACGGTATTCCGAAAAAAGGTCTGCTGTTGGCTGCGGTGAAAATGACGGCGCTGATGATTCTGATCACCATCATGAACTCCAGCGGCGGTAAAGCGTCCGACCTGTTCGGCGAACTGACCGGGATTGCCGTACTGCTTACCATGCTGCCGTACTTCTACTCCTGTGTTGACCTGATTCGCTTCGAAGGGTTCAACATCCGTAACTCGGTAAGCCTGATTTGTTCTGTACTGGGCTGCGCATTTTGCTTCATCGCACTGATGGGCGCCAGCTCCTTCGAACTCTCCGGCACCTTTATCGTCAGTCTGATCATCCTGATGTTCTACGGTCGCAAAATGCACCAGCGCCAGAACAACGACAGCGACAACAATACGGCTGAAGCGCTTTAACCGCTAACTCCTTTTTCTCAAAGCCCCTTTCGTCACCTGCTATAGCGTAGCGGGAGGGGCCCACTTTACCAGGAACAAGACTATGAACGTTATTGCTATCATGAACCACATGGGCGTCTACTTTAAAGAAGAGCCTATTCGTGAACTGCATCGTGCACTGGAAGGTTTAAATTTCCGTATCGTCTATCCAAACGACCGAGAAGACCTGCTGAAGCTGATTGAAAATAACTCCCGCCTTTGCGGCGTCATTTTCGACTGGGATAAATATAACCTTGAGCTTTGCGAAGAGATTAGCAAGCTGAACGAGTATATGCCGCTGTACGCCTTCGCCAACAGCTACTCTACGCTGGACGTCAGCCTCAACGATCTGAGAATGCAGGTTCGCTTCTTTGAATATGCTTTAGGCGCCGCAGCCGATATCGCGGCGAAAATTCGCCAGAATACCGATGAATACATCGACAATATTCTGCCGCCGCTGACAAAAGCACTGTTCAAATATGTGCGCGAAGGGAAATATACTTTCTGTACGCCTGGCCACATGGGCGGGACCGCTTTCCAGAAAAGCCCCGTCGGCAGCATCTTTTATGATTTCTTCGGCCCGAACACGATGAAATCCGATATTTCGATTTCCGTTTCCGAACTGGGTTCGCTGCTGGACCACTCCGGCCCGCATAAAGAAGCGGAAGAGTATATCGCCCGCGTCTTTAACGCCGAACGTAGCTACATGGTGACGAACGGCACCTCTACGGCGAACAAAATCGTCGGTATGTACTCCGCGCCGGCAGGCAGCACGGTACTGATTGACCGTAACTGCCATAAATCGCTGACCCATCTGATGATGATGAGCGACATTACGCCGATTTATTTCCGCCCAACCCGTAACGCCTACGGTATTCTTGGCGGTATCCCGCAAAGCGAGTTCCAGCACGCCACTATCGCTAAACGGGTAAAAGAGACGCCTAACGCAACCTGGCCGGTCCACGCTGTTATTACTAACTCAACCTATGACGGTCTGTTGTATAACACTGACTACATCAAGAAAACTCTGGATGTGAAGTCCATTCATTTTGACTCCGCCTGGGTGCCTTATACCAATTTCTCCCCTATTTATCAGGGTAAATGCGGTATGAGCGGCAACCGTGTAGAAGGCAAAATCATTTATGAAACCCAGTCCACGCATAAACTGCTGGCGGCGTTTTCACAGGCATCCATGATTCATGTTAAAGGCGACATTAACGAAGAAACCTTTAACGAAGCCTACATGATGCATACCACCACTTCTCCGCACTACGGTATCGTAGCGTCTACTGAAACCGCAGCGGCGATGATGAAAGGTAATGCGGGTAAACGCCTGATTAACGGCTCTATTGAACGTGCGATTAAATTCCGTAAAGAAATTAAACGCCTGAAAAGCGAATCTGACGGCTGGTTCTTTGACGTATGGCAGCCGGAACATATCGATGGAGCTGAGTGCTGGCCGCTGCGTTCAGATAGCGCATGGCATGGCTTCAAAAATATCGATAACGAACACATGTACCTCGACCCGATCAAAGTCACTATCCTGACGCCGGGGATGAAGAAAGACGGTACGATGGATGAATTCGGTATTCCGGCAAGTCTGGTCGCCAAATATCTCGATGAACGCGGCATCATCGTAGAAAAAACCGGTCCATACAACCTGCTGTTCCTGTTCAGCATTGGTATCGACAAAACCAAAGCTCTGAGCCTGCTGCGCGCGCTCACTGAATTTAAACGCGCCTTTGACCTGAACCTGCGCGTCAAAAACATTCTGCCGGCACTGTACCGCGAAGCGCCTGAGTTTTATGAAAATATGCGCATCCAGGAACTGGCGCAGAATATTCATAAACTGGTCGAACATCATAATCTGCCGGACTTAATGTACCGTGCGTTTGAAGTGCTGCCGAAAATGGTGATGACGCCGTATACTGCGTTCCAGAAAGAGCTGCATGGCGAAACGGAAGAGGTGTATCTTGAAGAGATGGTTGGACGCGTCAACGCCAACATGATCCTTCCTTACCCTCCGGGAGTGCCGCTGGTGATGCCTGGTGAAATGATCACCGAGGAAAGCCGTCCGGTACTGGAATTCCTGCAAATGCTGTGCGAAATCGGCGCTCACTATCCGGGCTTCGAAACCGATATCCACGGCGCCTATCGTCAGGCAGACGGACGTTACACCGTTAAGGTGCTGAAAGAAAATACGAAATAAGTACCAAAGGGAAGTGGCTTGCCACTTCCCTTTTTTCACGCAGCAAGGAGACTTTATGAAAACACCCTCACAACCGCGCGCGATTTTTTACATCGTGGCGATTCAAATTTGGGAATACTTCAGCTTTTACGGCATGCGTGCCTTACTCATCCTTTATCTTACCCACCAGCTTGGTTTTAATGACAGCCACGCGATCAACCTCTTCAGCGCCTACGCCTCTTTAGTTTACGTTACCCCTATTCTTGGCGGCTGGCTTGCCGACCGCCTGCTTGGCAACCGCGTGGCGGTTATCACCGGCGCCTTATTGATGACGCTGGGTCATGTGGTATTGGGCTTAGAATCTGATTCAACGCTGAGTTTATATGCGGCGCTCGCCATTATTATCTGCGGCTACGGCTTGTTTAAATCCAATATTAGCTGTCTGCTGGGCGAACTTTACGCCCCTGATGACAACCGCCGCGACGGGGGATTCTCGCTGCTCTACGCCGCCGGGAATATTGGATCGATAGCCGCGCCGATCGCCTGTGGTCTGGCGGCGCAGTGGTATGGCTGGCATGTCGGCTTTGCGCTGGCGGGCGTCGGAATGTTCATCGGCCTGCTCATCTTTTTAAGCGGTCATCGCTACTTTCAGCAGACGCGTGGGGTTAATCGCCCCGCGCTGCGGGCGGTTAAATTTGCCCTTCCAACCTGGGGTTGGCTGGTATTAATGCTGTGTATCGCGCCGGTATTCTTCACCCTCCTGCTGGAAAATAACTGGTCTGGCTATGTGCTGGCCATTGTCTGCGTCTTCGCGGCGCAACTTATCGCCCGTATTATGGTTAAATTTCCCGAACACCGTCGCGCCTTGTGGCAAATCGTTCTGTTAATGATCACCGGCACTCTCTTCTGGGTTCTGGCGCAGCAGGGCGGAAGTTCGATCAGTTTATTCATCGACCGTTTTGTCAACCGCCACTGGCTGAACATGACCGTCCCCACCGCATTGTTCCAGTCGGTCAATGCGATTGCGGTGATGGCGGCGGGTGTGGTGCTGGCGTGGCTGAGCAGCCCGAAAGAGAGCGCCCGCTCGGTGCTGCGCGTCTGGCTTAAATTTGCCGTGGGGCTGGTATTAATGGGCGGCGGTTTTATGCTGCTGGCGCTAAACGCGCATCAGGCCCGGTTAGATGGGCAGGCATCAATGGGAATGATGATCGCAGGGCTGGCGCTGATGGGCTTTGCGGAGCTGTTTATTGATCCGGTCGCGATGGCGCAAATTACCCGCCTCAACCTGCCTGGCGTCACGGGCGTGCTGACCGGTATTTATATGCTGGCGACCGGCGCGGTCGCTAACTGGCTGGCTGGCGTCGTCGCGCAACAAACCACGGAATCGCAAATTAGTGATACGGCGGTAGCCGCCTACGGACACTTTTTCTCGCAAATGGGCGAGTGGACGCTAAGTTGCGTGGCGCTGATCGTCGCCATTGTCGGCCTGAGATGGGTTTGCACCCGGACTACATCGGCGCTACCGCAGGGCGATTAAACGGTGGTTCGCTGCCCACAAGGAGGAGACGGGCAGCGAATCGGCACATCAGATAGCCGCGTCGTCTTCTTCGCCAGTACGGATACGAATAACGCGGGCGACATCAAAGACAAAGATCTTACCGTCGCCGATTTTCCCCGTCTGCGCGGTACGAATGATGGTGTCAACACAGGTATCCACGATGTCGTCAGGCACAACGATTTCAATTTTTACCTTCGGCAGAAAATCCACCATATATTCCGCGCCGCGATACAGCTCGGTGTGGCCTTTTTGACGGCCAAAGCCTTTGACTTCGGTGACCGTCATGCCGGTAATACCTACCTCGGCCAGCGCTTCACGGACATCGTCCAGCTTGAAGGGTTTAATAATCGCATCAATCTTTTTCATGCTATTCCTTGAAAAGGTCGCCTGTGTTTTGATCGGTTAAACGTAACATATTTCGCACTACTTTACGGCATGAAAACTACTCTTTGAAATCATTCGCATCCAGTTCGTGACGGGAGAGTAGCTTATAGAATTCCGTGCGGTTGCGCCCCGCCATCCTTGCCGCGTGCGTCACGTTACCTTTGGTAATTTGCAGTAACTTGCGCAGATAGTTCAGTTCAAATTGGTTTCGCGCTTCGGCAAAGGTGGGCAGCGCGGTGTTTTCGCCTTCCAGCGCCTGTTCGACCAACGCATCGCTGATCACCGGCGAAGAGGTTAACGCCACGCATTGTTCAATGACGTTGACCAGTTGGCGCACGTTGCCCGGCCAGCTTGCCGTCATCAGCCGTTTCATTGCATCAGTAGAAAAGGCGCGAACAAACGGTTTATGCCGCTGTGCCGACTGTCTGAGCAGATGATTAGCCAGCAGCGGAATATCCTCGGTACGCTCCGCCAGCGCCGGAATTTTCAGGCTCACGACATTCAGCCGGTAGTACAAATCTTCACGAAATTCGCCCCGCGCCATCGCCTTCGGCAGATCGCGGTGCGTCGCGGAAATAATTCGCACGTCGATATCAATATCGCGATTGCTGCCCAGCGGCCTGACTTTACGCTCCTGTAACACCCGCAGCAGCTTCACCTGTAACGGCGCGGGCATATCGCCAATTTCATCCAGAAACAGCGTGCCGCCTTCCGCCGCCTGGAACAACCCTTCACGATTGCTCACTGCGCCGGTAAAGGCGCCGCGCGCATGGCCGAATAATTCGGACTCCAGCAACTGTTCCGGCAACGCGCCGCAGTTGATGGCGACAAACGGCTTGTTACTGCGCGGGCTGGCATTATGAATCGCCTGTGCGAAAATCTCTTTCCCGGTGCCGCTTTGTCCGTTAATCAATACGCTGACATCCGACTGCGCGACCATGCGCGCCTGTTCAAGCAGTCGCAGCATCAGCGGGCTACGGGTAACGATAGCGTTGCGCCAGCTATCGTCCGTCGCGGGAGCGGACTGCTCCAGCGCTTCATCTATCGCTTTATATAACGCGTCTCTGTCGATCGGCTTCGTCAAAAAGCTGAATACGCCTTTCTGGGTAGCGGCCACCGCATCCGGAATAGAACCATGCGCCGTCAGAATGATAACCGGCATTCCCGGCTGTACTTTCTGAATTTCTGTGAACAGTTGCATACCATCCATTTCATCCATGCGCAGGTCGCTTATTACCAGGTCCACTTTTTCCCGATGCAGTACCCGTAGTCCTTCCTGGCCGCTCTCTGCGGTCACTACGCTGTATCCTTCACTGGTCAGGCGCATACCGAGTAATTTCAGTAATCCGGGATCGTCATCGACCAGCAGCAGGTGCGCCGGTTTACGGCTTATCATGGCGTTACCTCATCTTGTGACGGCGACGGCGCCGCGCCATCTTCAGACGTCGCGGGTTTGTCATTCGTATGCGGCGTATCGGCGTTGTAATTCCCTGCCGGTTTTCGTGTCGAAAGCTGGCGCTCAATATCGGTTAAACTCTCCAGCTTACGGGTGGTAAGATCGAGCTGCGTTTGCAAGGCCTGTTGCTGCTGGCGCAGCGCATCAAGCTCACTATCTGACGTTTGCTGGAGCTTGCTATAACGCTGACGTTCGGCAGAAAGCGCTAATTGCAACGCCTGACCGTCATGCCAGATTTGGTAGACGGGCCGTACCTGAGCCGGTATTTGCGCGCTTAACGCCTCCAGACGGGTCACTATGGCGCGCCGCTCCGGCGGCGTAATTTTTGCATCCGCCAGTAAAATCCCGCGCCTGAAGGCATTTTGCCAGTTATCATCCGTCAACGCGCGCGCCTCTGCGCGCGACTGAACCGGCATCAGACGATCGGCGCAGTCAATCGTGCGTAGCCAGTACAGCGGATTCGTCTCCACCGCCTGCCCGCGTAGCGACCAGATATCCGCGCACGCCGTCGGGAGATAATCTGCCAGTTGATAATGGGGGAGCGTGTCCTGCGCTGCGCTACCGGGCAGTTGCTGTGAAGCATGGGGAACACATGCGGTCAGCGCCAGACACGATATGCCCACCGGTATTCCCCACCGCAAAAGGCATCGTTTAATAGTTTGGACGAAAACGTGTGACATACGCACCAGGCTTAAATTCATATTAGTGTTTGTCAGATGCAGGCAATGGCAGCGAGATGCGAAAACAAACTTCCTGCGCGTTGTCATCCACCAGTTGGATCTCTCCCTGCATTCGACGAATACAATCTCTGGCGATACTCAGCCCTAACCCACTGCCTTTTACCGCCCCTTTTCGCTGGTGGCTTCCCTGGAAAAAAGGCTCAAAAATCATTTCTCTTTCGGTTTGCGGAATCGGCTCGCCGCTATTAACCACATCGATATAAACCGTGGAGCCCTGAGAGCGACTACGGATACAAATGTTACCGGATTCAGCGCCATAGTGCACCGCGTTGGAATAGAGATTATCCAGCACGCTCATCAGCAACATGGGCTCTGCTATGCAGCGTTCGGCCTCCAGGTCGACATCGGTATGCATCATTTTAGCGCGGGCAGGCAAACTGTGGGCGGAAACCACCATATCCACAAGCGGCGCGATATCGACCGCTTCCAGCTCTGTGGCACTGTCTACCAGTTTCCGGTTGTAATCAAGCAATTGCTCAATCAATTTTTGTAAATTACGACTGCTGTCATCCAGAATATCGACCACCTCTTTTTGCTCCGGCGTCAGCGGCCCAACCACCTGATCGGCCAGCAGCTCTGTCCCCTCGCGCATACTGGCCAGCGGGGTTTTCAGCTCATGGGACAGGTGACGTAGAAACTGATGGCGCTGGGATTCCAGCCACGCCAGACGCTCACTCAGCCAGATAATGCGCTGCCCCACCGATCGTAATTCACGCGGACCGGTAAAGGTGACGGTATTCCCCAAAGAACGGCCTTCGCCCAGGCGATTAATCATCCGTTCAATTCCTTTCACCGGCCCGATAATCATGCGGGTAAAAAGTAGCACCATCGCCAGGCTCACCAGAAATAGCACCAGCGCCTGCCAGCCGAAAAATTGTCCGCGCTCGGCGATTTCTTGTTGTAACTGCTGCCCGCGCGAGTAAACCACAGTACGCGTCGCCTGCACCATTTCCGTATTCGCGTTGGCAAAGGCCTC
This sequence comes from Salmonella sp. NW1250, assembly GCF_051812965.1. Classification (NCBI taxonomy): domain Bacteria; kingdom Pseudomonadati; phylum Pseudomonadota; class Gammaproteobacteria; order Enterobacterales; family Enterobacteriaceae; genus Salmonella; species Salmonella sp. NW1250. Next base: position 168,967 of record NZ_JAMNDD010000010.1, read on the forward strand.
CAGACGCGCGGCCGCTGCCGCTTCCGGGCCGCTATCTTTACACTGCAATTGCGCCAGCGCGTTTAAATCCTGGCGTAACGCCTGATACAACTTATCATCCGGCAAGACGCCGGCATGGGCGTCCAGCATATCGCTATAGCGCTTACGCTGGCTTTGATACACTTTTGCCAGCGTCGGATCGTCAAGCACGCAATACTGTCGGTAGCTTCGCTCCATCTCCAGCGCGACGTTGGTCATCGCCTCACTGCGCCGGGCGTCAATAAGCGTGCTGCGGTTAGTCACCGCAGCCTGATCGCTTAACGCGTTAAGGCTTTGCCACGCCTGCCAGGCCAGAACCAGCAACGGCAGCAGGATCAGCAAAAAGGCCAGCATGACCAATTGTCGTAAAGAACGGGGGAAAACAGACCAGCGCTTCAACGTGTCGCTCACATAAAAGAAGAATAAAAAAGATGCTAACCGAGGGAAGCGCCAGATACAACAAAGCCGGGCTAAACCCGGCTTTGTTATGGAATAAGGCGGTGCCTAACTCGACGTTTCGCCCGGAGGTTGATAAAGCTACGCTATTATCAGAAGTTGGACGGCAGGCACCTTGTTGTGCGTCATTCGAAGTTTATGTAGCGCGTCCCTAAGGGGCTGACATAAGAAGGTGAATGAGCCACTGGTTATCATTATGCAGTAATTGTGCCAACATTCAAAATACTTTGTTAACACAATGATAGATATGAAAAATATCGTTATTCATGCTAAAAATGGCTCTGTCTGTTTTTTGCCCTTTCTGTCGCCAATCAGCAACACCTGCAACACATAAAAATAAAACAATTTAAAATCAAATAGTTAAATGTCTCTTTTTGGCGACAACCTATCCCCCACTCATGTCGGGATTTCCCGACACTTTAATCTTGCGGCATAAGCACTGGTTTATTGCCGGATGACGGCGTAAACGCCTTATCCGGCCTACCGCTTGACGTTCAAGACGGTAGCTACAACCGCGCTTCCCCGTGGGCCTGATAAGCGCCGTCTACAAAAAAGCCCCTCGTGAAGAGGGGCTTAATGGCTATCGGGCTAATTAACCAAGCTGCTTACGCGCATTACGGAAGATACGCATCCACGGGCTATCCTCGCCCCAGTTTTCCGGGTGCCAGGAGTTGGCGACGGTGCGGAATACGCGTTCCGGATGCGGCATCATAATCGTCACCCGACCGTTTTCGGTCGTCACCGCCGTGATGCCGTTGGGCGAACCGTTCGGGTTAGCCGGATAGGTTTCAGTCACCTTACCAAAGTTATCAACGTAGCGCAGGGCGACCAGGCCTTTGCTCTCAAGCGCGGCAAGATGCGCATCGTCCCGCACCTCAACGCGCCCTTCCCCATGGGAAACCGCAATCGGCATCTGTGAGCCTACCATTCCTTGCAGCAGCAGCGATGGGCTTTGCGTCACTTCTACCAGGCTGAAGCGGGCTTCGAAGCGGTCAGAATGGTTACGTACAAAACGCGGCCACAGTTCGCTGCCCGGGATCAGCTCGCGCAGATTCGACATCATCTGGCAACCGTTGCACACCCCAAGCGCCAGCGTCTGCGGACGATGGAAAAAGGTTTCGAATTCGTCGCGCACCCGAGGGTTAAACAGAATGGATTTCGCCCAGCCTTCGCCCGCCCCCAGCACGTCGCCGTAGGAAAAGCCGCCGCAAGCCACCAGCGCATGGAAGTTGCCCAGACCGATACGACCGCCCAGCAGGTCGCTCATATGGACGTCAATCGCGTCAAAGCCCGCACGATGGAACGCCGCCGCCATCTCCACGTGAGAGTTCACCCCCTGCTCGCGCAGTACAGCGACTTTCGGTCGTGCGCCTGTCGCAATGTACGGCGCGGCGATATCTTCATTAATATCAAACGACAGCTTCACGTTGAGGCCCGGATCGGCATCATTCGCTTTCGCCTCGTGTTCCTGGTCAGCACATTGCGGATTGTCGCGCAGACGCTGCATCTGCCAGGTCGTTTCCGCCCACCAGACACGCAGCGTAGTGCGGCTTTCGCTGAATACCGTCTGGTCATTAGCGGTAATCACAAAGCGATCGCCAGCCAGGGCCTGACCAAGGTAGTGGACGCAGTCAGCAAGGCCGTACTGCGCCAACAGCGCTTCGACCGCGTCTCTGTCTTCAGCGCGTACCTGAATCACGCCGCCCAGCTCCTCGTTGAACAGTGCGGCCAGATGGTCATCGCCCAGCGCAGCGATATCGACCTGCACGCCGCAGTGGCCGGCAAAGGCCATCTCGGCCAGCGTCACCAGCAGACCGCCGTCGGAACGGTCGTGCCAGGCCAGTAATTTACGCGCAGCGACCAGCGCCTGCATGGCGTCATAGAAGCCTTTCAGTTGCGCGACGTCACGCACGTCCGCGGGTTTGTCGCCAAGCTGACGATAGACCTGCGCCAGCGCCGTTGCGCCCAGCGCGTTGTGGCCCTTGCCAAGATCGATCAGCAACAAGGCGTTATCTTCCGTTGACAGCTGCGGCGTAAGGGTGTGACGCACGTCTTCCACGCGGGCAAACGCGGAAATCACCAGCGACAGCGGCGAGGTCATTTCGCGCTGTTCGTTGCCTTCCTGCCAGCGGGTTTTCATCGACATCGAATCTTTACCCACCGGAATCGTCAGGCCAAGCTGCGGACAGAGTTCCTCTCCCACCGCTTTAACCGCGTCATACAAACCGGCATCTTCGCCAGGATGACCGGCTGCCGCCATCCAGTTAGCGGAAAGCTTAATGCGCTTGATATCGCCAATCTGCGTCGCGGCAATGTTAGTCAACGCTTCACCGACGGCCAGACGGGCGGAGGCGGCAAAGTCCAGCAGCGCCACCGGCGCGCGCTCGCCAATCGACATCGCTTCGCCGTAGTAGCTGTCGAGGCTGGCGGTAGTGACCGCGCAGTCAGCCACCGGGACCTGCCACGGGCCAACCATCTGGTCACGCGCCACCATACCGGTGACGGTACGGTCGCCAATAGTGACAAGGAAGGTTTTTTCCGCCACGGTCGGCAGATGCAGAACACGATTTACCGCGTCGGCAATCGTGATATCCGCGCGGTTCAGCGCATCGCCTTTCGCCTTCAATGTTTGCACATCGCGGGTCATTTTCGGCGTTTTGCCCAGCAGGACATCCAGCGGCAGGTCGATCGGCTGATTGTCGAAATGGTTATCATGCAACGAGAGATGCTGTTCTTCGGTAGCGTCGCCAATGACCGCATACGGCGCGCGTTCGCGCTTACACAGTTCATCGAACAGCGGCAACTGGTCAGCCGCGACCGCCAGCACATAGCGCTCCTGGGATTCGTTACACCAGATTTCCAGCGGGCTCATGCCCGGCTCGTCGCTAAGAATGTCGCGCAGTTCGAACTTCCCGCCTCGCCCGCCGTCGCTCACCAGCTCCGGCATCGCATTGGAGAGACCGCCCGCGCCCACATCATGGATAAACAAGATTGGGTTAGCGTCGCCCAACTGCCAGCAGCGGTCGATCACTTCCTGGCAGCGGCGTTCCATTTCCGGGTTATCGCGCTGAACAGAGGCAAAATCGAGATCCGCATCAGACTGGCCGGAAGCCATTGACGATGCCGCGCCGCCGCCGAGGCCGATATTCATCGCCGGGCCGCCAAGGACGATCAGCTTCGCGCCGACGACGATCTCGCCTTTCTGCACGTGATCGGCGCGGATATTACCGATCCCGCCCGCCAGCATGATCGGCTTATGGTAGCCGCGCAGCTCTTCGCCGTTGTGGCTGTTCACTTTCTCTTCATAAGTACGGAAGTAACCGGTCAGCGCCGGGCGACCAAATTCATTGTTAAATGCCGCGCCGCCCAGCGGGCCTTCGGTCATGATATCCAGCGCGGTGACAATACGTTCCGGCTTGCCAAAATCCTCTTCCCACGGCTGTTCAAAGCCCGGAATACGCAGGTTGGAAACGGAGAAGCCCACCAGCCCGGCTTTTGGTTTCGCGCCACGCCCGGTGGCGCCTTCATCACGAATTTCGCCGCCGGAACCGGTCGCCGCCCCCGGCCACGGAGAGATGGCGGTTGGGTGGTTATGCGTTTCGACCTTCATCAGAATGTGCGCGGGCTCCTGATGAAAATCGTAACGGCCGGTATTGTGGTCGGCGAAGTAGCGCCCCACCGCAGATCCTTCCATCACCGCGGCATTGTCTTTATAGGCAGAGAGCACATAGTCCGGCGTGGTTTCGAAGGTGTTTTTAATCATTTTAAACAGCGACTTCGGCTGCGGTTTACCGTCGATAATCCAGTCGGCGTTAAAAATCTTGTGGCGGCAGTGCTCGGAGTTCGCCTGGGCGAACATGTACAATTCGATATCGTTCGGGTTGCGCCCCAGTTTGGTAAACGCCTCCTGCAAATAGTCGATTTCATCTTCCGCCAGCGCCAGACCAAGACGCAGGTTGGCGTCAATTAACGCCTGACGGCCTTCTCCCAGCAGATCGACACTGGAAACCGGCGCAGGCTGATGGTGGATAAACAGTTTTTCCGCATCGGTTAAAGAAGAGAACACCGTCTCCATCATACGGTCGTGCAGCTCTGCGGCCACTTGTCGCCACTGTTCCGCCGTCAACGTCGAAGCCTCGATATAGTACGCTACGCCGCGCTCCAGCCGATCAACCTGTTGCAGGCCGCAGTTGTGGGCGATATCCGTTGCTTTTGAAGACCAGGGGGAGATGGTACCAGGACGCGGTGTGACCAACAGGAGTTTACCCGCCGGCGTATGGCTGCTAAGCGCCGGGCCGTATTGCAACAGACGGGTAAGCTGCGCCTGCTCGCTATCATTTAACGGGGCGTTCAGGTCAGCAAAATGGACATACTCAGCGTATATATTGTGGACCTGGAGGTTGGCAGCCTGAAAGCGCGCCAGCAGTTTATTGATACGGAATGCAGACAGTGCAGGCGAACCACGCAGAATTTCCATCATAAGTCTCTCGTCTTCTAAGCTTCGGTGTGCGCAAGGGGGGAAACGGCCGTCATTATAAAGAATCTGACGCGCCGACGAAACCGTTTGCGTAGAAATAAAATCACCGCTTTTTCTTGTCATACGGTGCGGCTATCGTTGCGAATAAGTTGCCAACTGGCGCATTGTTACGCAAAATGCCGCTCATTAATGACTTATCTATTGCAGCAAAACATCTTTTTCAGCCCGAGGCAACGCACGATCCAGAGAATTAACTAATTGAAAAAATTAAAGATTAATTATCTGTTCATCGGCATATTGACGCTGCTGCTGGCAGCAGCCCTTTGGCCCTCAATCCCCTGGTTCGGTAAAACCGAAAACCATATCGCCGCGATTCAAGCCCGGGGGGTACTGCGCGTCAGTACGATCGACTCGCCATTAACCTATTCCGTTATCAACGGTAAAAAATATGGTCTGGACTATGAACTGGCGCAGCAGTTCGCCAACTATCTCGGCGTGAAGCTGAAAGTGACGGTGCGCCAGAATATCAGCCAATTGTTTGACGATCTGGATAACGGCAATGCCGACCTGCTCGCGGCAGGGCTGGTCTACGACAGCGCGCGCGTTAAAAACTATCAGCCCGGTCCCATGTATTACTCGGTTTCGCAACAGCTCGTCTACCGGGTCGGACAATATCGCCCACGTTCGCTGGCGACCGTTAACGAGAATCAGCTTACCATTGCGCCAGGGCACGTCGTGGTCAATGATTTACAGCGTTTAAAAGAGACAAAGTTTCCCGACCTGAGCTGGAAGGTGGATGATAAAAAAGGCTCGACGACGCTGCTGGAAGAGGTCATCAGCGGCAAACTGGATTACACCATTGCCGATTCAGTGGCGATCAGTCTGTTTCAGCGCGTCCATCCCGAACTGGCCGTGGCGCTGGATGTCACGGATGAACAGCCCGTGACCTGGTTTAGCCGACTGGACGACGATAATACGCTCTCCGCCGCGCTGCTCGATTTTTTCAATTCGATCAATGAAGACGGTTCTCTGGCGCGGATCGAAGAGAAATATCTGGGACATGGCGATGATTTCGACTACGTTGATACCCGCTCTTTCCTGCGAGCGGTGGATAACGTCCTGCCGGAGCTGGAACCGTTATTTAAAAAATATGCCAAAGAGATAGACTGGCGCCTGCTGGCGGCGATTTCTTATCAGGAATCACACTGGGACCCGCTGGCGACCTCGCCAACCGGCGTGCGCGGCCTGATGATGCTGACTAAAAATACCGCCCAAAGTCTGGGGCTGACCGACCGTACCGATGCGGAGCAAAGCATCAGCGGCGGCGCTCGCTATCTTGAAGATATGATGGCTAAAGTTCCCGAAACCGTTCCGGAAGACGAGCGTATCTGGTTTGCCTTAGCCGCCTACAATATGGGTTATGCGCACATGCTCGATGCCAGATCGCTGACGGTAAAAACCAAAGGCAATCCGGATAGCTGGACCGATGTGAAGCAGCGTTTGCCTCTGTTAAGCCAAAAACCGTATTACAGTAAGCTAACCTACGGTTACGCGCGTGGACATGAGGCTTATGCTTATGTGGAAAATATCCGTAAATACCAGATAAGTTTAGTGGGGTATTTGCAGGAAAAAGAAAAGCAGGAAGCGGAAGCCATGAAACTGGCGCAGGATTACCCGGCGGTGTCGCCGGAGGAGCTGAATAAAGCCCCCTTCCCCCTCCTGTCGTTTTTATCGCAGTCATCAGGCTACCTGACGCATTCGCCGTCTTTACTGTTTACGCCGCAGAAGAAAGAAGAAAAATAGCGTGATGGTCTTATCGGATGGCGACGCGTAACCTCTTATCCGGCATTGCGCTATACTGTCGGCCCCGCGCCTTGCGCACGGTCGGCTTTCTTCAGGGCTTTAATTTCCTGACGACGCATACGGAAAAAATCACTGAGCAGCGTCGCACATTCATCGCGCAGCACCCCTTCAATAATCTCGACCCGGTGATTCATTCCCGGATGGTGCAGCACGTCAATTAGCGATCCGGCCGCGCCAGTTTTTGCATCGCGCGCGCCAAAGACAACGCGTCCAATGCGGCTATGCACCATAGCGCCTGCGCACATCACACAGGGTTCCAGCGTGACATACAGCGTGGTATCCAGTAACCGATAATTCTGCAATACCAGACCGCCCTGACGCAGCGCCATTATTTCAGCATGCGCAGTAGGATCGTGGCGGCCAATGGGTCGATTCCAGCCTTCGCCAATGACGCGATGGTTATGCACCAATACCGCGCCAACCGGAACCTCGCGTTCGTCCCAGGCGCGTTTCGCCAGCGTCAGCGCGTGGCGCATCCAGTATTCGTGATCTAATTCGACATCAGACAAAGAGGTAACTCCGGTAATGAAAGCGGGCGGCATTATACACAGACGCTATGCGTTTCACTATTCGAGCTGCTGCAACTCGCCGTGCGGCGTCACCCGCCAGCGATGCTGGCAAAAATAAAGCAGCGGGTTATCCTGTTTGCTGTCGCTGTAGCCGCTATAAAGACGCAGCGGCGTACCGATTTTACGTTCCAGTTGCGCGACTTTTTCATGGCCCAGACAGCGCACGGTTAATACCCAGCCGCCATACCGTCGCGCCATCTGACTGGCGATGAGGTTAACGCGCGGCAGCCACGGCGTATCAAAATAGACTTGCTCTACCAATGATTGCGGAGAACCGGTAATAAGCCAGATATCCGCGTCAGAGCTCAATAGATAGGTGGTCAGACGCTCCTGTACAACCGGAAACGCCGTGACGTTAGCGCGAAACCAACGGACAAAATCCGCCTGATGCGCCTGCAAACGCGTTTCGCTATGGCCAAAAGTACAGCCCCACAACAACAGACTCATCGGCCAGCGGGCCGCACGCCCTTTTACCAGTAAACCGATACCGATAATGGGTAACAACGGCAGTACGAGCAGCGCATTTAGCGGCTGACGGCGCAGCAAATAACGCAGAAAACTGCCGAACATATCCTGTTGATGTAACGTTCCATCCAAATCAAAAAAGACGACACGACGCTCGTGGCTGACCAAACCTTACTCCTCTGGATCATTGAACCCCAGCAGCCAGGTAAAAATAAACCCGGCAATTACCGCTATTAAATAGCCTAACAGATAGAACAGGACTTTTCCGGCAACAATTGTTAATGCCAGCGGCAAACCGGAAATACCAAAGGTAATTACCGTCGCCACTTTCCAGTAGCTGATCAACGCCCCGCCTACCGCACCGCCAAGACAAGCGCCAATAAATGGCTTACCCAATGGCAGCGTGACGCCAAAAATCAGCGGCTCGCCAATCCCCAGCAGTCCGACCGGAAGCGCGCCTTTAATCACCTTTTTGAGCCGCGCATTGCGGGTTTTCATCAGTACGGCAATGGCCGCGCCTATCTGACCAACGCCCGCCATCGCCAGGATGGGAAACAGCGCGTTATAGCCGTGCGCTTGCACCAGCTCCACATGAATAGGCACCAGCCCCTGATGCAGCCCGGTCAGTACCAACGGCAGGAAGGTTCCGGCTAACACCGCGCCCACCAGAAAACCGCCGCGATCGATAGCCCAGGACGCGCCGTGAGCGATAGCGTCTGAAATCCAGCCGCCAAGCGGTTGCAGAGCGACAATCGCTACCGCGCCGGTGATAACAGTCGTCAATAAAGGGTTAAGAATTAACTCCAGCGACCCCGGCAGCAGCTTACGGAACTGGCGCTCAATCCAGCACATTAACGCCACCACCAGCAGGACGGCGATAACGCCGCCCCGTCCCGGCTGAAGCGCCTCGCCAAAGAGCGTAATCTGCGCCAGTTGCGGGCTGGAAAGGATCCCCGCCATCACGCCGCCTAACGCCTGCGATCCGCCAAAGACTTTCGCGGTATTGACGCCAACCAGAATGTTCATGATAGCGAATACCGCGCTACCAAATATCCCCATCAGGCCCAGCAGGTTAGGATAGTGGACGGCAACATCGCCGACGATATCCGGACGTTTAAGAATGTTGATAATGCCGGTAATCAAGCCGGATGCGATAAAGGCGGGGATAAGCGGTATAAAAACATTTGCCAGCTTACGCAACGCATCGCTCATCGGCGCTTTATACTTCGCTTTCGCCTCGGATTTGGTACGCGCCATAGCATCGTCCGGCTTTACACCACCTGCGGCAATCTGCACGCGCATCGCATCAACCACCTGTGCAGCCTTCCCCGGCCCAACGATCAGCTGATGTTGCTCCCCTTGCTTTACGTATCCACTGACGCCAGGCAACGCTTTTAAGCGCGGAATATCCAGTTGGCTGTCGTCCTGTACCTCCACCCTGACTCGCGTCATACAGTTTTCCAGGCGCAGAATATTTTGCTCTCCGCCGATACCACGTAAAATGTCGCTGGCGAGCGCTGCCGTCTTATCCATACACACCTCTTTAGTGTTCTAACGCCGCCCTTAAAAAGCCCTGATGAGCAGCGAGTTTTTCCCTGGCGGCTGCAGCATCCAGCCCCGTAAGCGCCATCAAAATGGCGGGCTTAACCTCAAAATCGGTCTGTTTCAGCAACGTTTCCGCCTCTTCACGACCTATCCCGGTCGCTTCAACGACCATCCGACACGCGCGATCGACCAGTTTGACGTTGGTGGCTTTCATATCCACCATCAGGTTCTGATAGACCTTACCGAACTTCACCATCGCGCCGGTAGAAATCATATTGAGCACCATTTTCTGTGCGGTGCCGGATTTCAGCCGCGTGGAGCCGGTAAGCGCTTCCGGCCCGACAACGGGCGAAATAGCGATATTAGCCTCCCGCGCAATAGGCGAATCTGGATTACAGGAGACGGCAACAGTGGTACAACCGGACTGTCGCGCATAGCGCAGGCCGCCAATCACATAGGGTGTACGACCCGACGCCGCGAGCCCCACGACCAGATCCTGTTCTTGCAGATTTAGTGCGACAAGATCGTCTTCGCCTGCCTGTTGGCTGTCTTCCGCGCCTTCGACCGCTTTCAGCAACGCGCCCGGCCCGCCGGCAATCAGCCCGACGACCAGACCGTGCGGAACGCCAAACGTCGGAGGACATTCTGAGGCATCCAGTACGCCAAGCCGACCACTGGTGCCCGCCCCCATATAGATGATACGTCCGCCAGACTTCAGCGCCGCCGCCGCGGCATCCACCGCACGCGCAACGTCAGGCAGAGTGGCTTTTACTGCTTCCGCTACCCGCGTATCCTGTTCATTAAAACGCTTAACTAATTCAGGAGTAGGCAACGCATCCAGATCCATCGTTTGCGGGTTACGGGTTTCAGACACTAAGGTACCGAGATTCATTTTTGTCCCTCTGGAATTTTTAATTCATAATAAGCGTCCATGATGGAATAGAATATTCCCCCAGGCGAGTGAAATTTCGTTTTGTCGTCGCCATCACGTTTCGCAGGAGCTGCCCATGAACTGTTTGATTCGTATTCGCCAGCGTTATCCGGATCTCGCGCAAAGCGACAGGAAACTGGCGGATTATCTGCTCGCGCAACCGGATACGGCGCGGCATCTGAGCTCACAGCAACTGGCGGCCGAAGCGGGCGTCAGCCAATCCAGCGTAGTCAAGTTCGCGCAAAAACTGGGGTTTAAAGGGTTTCCGGCGTTGAAACTGGCTCTCAGCGAAGCGTTGGCCAGCAATCCTAATCCGCATTCCGTTCCCGTTCATAACCAGATTCGCGGCGACGATCCGATGCGCCTGGTCGGAGAAAAATTAATTAAAGAGAATGTGGCGGCGATGCACGCCACGCTGGACGTTAACAGTGAAGAAAAGCTGTTAGAAAGCGTCACGATGCTGCGCCACGCCCGACGTATTGTGATCACCGGGATTGGCGCCTCTGGGCTGGTGGCGCAAAATTTTGCCTGGAAGCTACTGAAGATTGGCATTAACGCGGTGGTTGAGCGCGATATGCACGCCCTGCTGGCAACGGTGCAGGCGCTGGCGCCGGAGGATCTGCTGCTGGCGATCTCTTATTCCGGGGAGCGGCGCGAGCTGAACCTGGCGGCGGACGAAACATTACGCGCAGGCGCGAAAATCCTGGCCATTACCGGTTTTTCTCCCAACGCCTTGCAGCAGCGCGCCACCCGCTGTCTGTATACGATTGCCGAAGAGCAAGCGACGCGCAGCGCCGCTATCTCCTCGACACATGCGCAAATGATGTTGACCGACTTACTGTTTATGGCGCTGGTACAACAGGATTTAGAGCGGGCGCCGGAGCGTATTCGCCATAGCGAGGCGCTGGTAAAAAAACTGGTTTGAAAATGGCTCTTCCGCCTCATGCAGAAGAGCTATCAAGTTTATTGCGCTTCTTTCGCGTGAATCAATTGCGTCAGGAGTGTGTTAACCGGTACGGCAATATTGTTCTGAGCGCCGATTCGCGCAATCGCACCATTTAAATAGTCGATTTCAGTCAGTCGGCCTTTATGTAAATCCTGATGCATAGAAGGATAGTGGTGGCCGCTCTCACGTGGATCGAACACTTTCTTCACCGTATTCATCACCATTTGCTCAGTCAACGGAATATTCTGGCTGGCAGCAACCAATACAAACTCATCAACTACCGCTTGCGCTAAATCTAAAGCACCAGGCCGCTGACCAAATCCGCCGACATTACAATCCAGTAGCGCGCAATAGGTGTTCATTACGCTATTAAAGGCTGCTTTCTTCCAGATCGATAATAATACGTCAGGGCTTATTTCAGCATTCAATCCAGCGCTATTAAGGGTGGCAATGACCTTAGCCTCTTGAGCCGAATCCTGGCTGGCAATCGGCTGCAGTTCAATCGTTCCGGTACCGGTGGCCATAATATGCCCAGCCCCCTCCAGTTCGCTGGACCATAACGTCACACCCGCATAGATTTTCTGCCGATCGACATATTTCTCCAGCGTTTCAATATTTCCCAGGCCGTTAGATAAAATCATCACTACTTTCGCGGCTGGCAGTAATGGCTTGATACGCTGTAACATGCTATCCAGCTGCATGGCTTTGGTAAACAGAATAACCAGCTCAAACTCCCCCTGGGATTCATCAGCCAACATAGCAGGGATGGGGTAATACTTCTGAGTCGTTTCCGTTTCGACAAACAACCCCTTGCTACGAATAGCGTCGACATGCTCCTGCCAGCCATCAATAAGCGTCACGTCGTGCCCGGCCTCCAGCAGCATATAGCCAAAACGACATCCCATAGCGCCTGCACCTGCGATTGCAATTTTCATTTTTATTTCCTTATTATCTGATTAATGAATTTTGGCTAAAACCGTTGCGACATATTTCTTCGTTATCAGGGTCAACACGACTCCAATAAGCAATAGCACCGTTGTCAAAATAAATACTGTATTGTAGCTTCCGGTATATTTTGCAATAGCGGACGTGACGTAAGGAGCAATAACCGCACCGACGGCAAAACCAAAATACATAAAGCCGTAGTTTAGTCCCTGGTTGCGCATGCCAAAATTCTGGCTGGTCAAGCCAGGGAAGATAACTAATATACCGGCATAAGCAAAGCCCACGCCCAGAGCGCTGAAATAAAATACCGAAGTATTGCCATTGAAGAAAAATAACAGCAGCATACAGACGCAGGTAAAAAGATAAACAATAACCAGCGTATTATAGCCGCCTAATTTATCGGTTAACCCTCCCCAGAACAGGCGACCGATCGAGTTAAATATCGAGACCAGGCTAACGACTAATGCACCGGACAGTAAACCGTACTGCGTCATACCAATTTGCGCAGAACTTGAGCTAATTACCATCCCAGAGAACACACCCAGCGCCAGAATCATAAACAGCAGCCAGAAGCGCAGATCTTTCAGCATGTGCCGATAGTCTTTATCCAGTGGCGAGGCTTTAATTCCTCCGCTATCTTTTGCTGGCGCGCTACGAATAAAGAACTGGACGATAAAAATAACCACCAGATAAACAATACCCAGATATAACAACGCCCGACTAACATCATGAGTTTGCGCCATAAAATATTCGGCCAGGCGGGTGCAAAGTAGCGTCCCGACGCCAACACCCGCCAGTACGATACCGCTGGCCAGACCGCGACGGTCAGGGAAAAATTTCAGAATATTATTAAGATTACCCGTAAAAGCCAGGCCCGATCCCAACCCGGCAATGACGCCGTAGGTTAAAAACAGCATGGGCAAATTATCCACAAACCCGGACAAGATAAAACCTAAAGAAAACAGGATACCGCCGATAACTATCGCCTGCTTTCCTTTACCATTGTCGATCATTCTCCCGCCCCAAATCATCGGTAAAGGAATGATCCCCATGTTGATAGAGAATGCTAACGCCAGCGTAGCCGGATCCCAGTGATATTGCGCCATGAGTGGTGTTTTGAAATAGCTAAATGCGTAGACGCCCCCGAGTACAAAATTGATGCACACGTGAGCGGCAAGCATTCCCCAGCGGTTGATTGATGCCGACATAATTTTCCCTTTTTAAAATGCACTGATCACAGTTTAAAAAAAGCAAAATAGGCAAACAATTTGGTATTTTTTATAATCGTTATAACAAAACCCAATCGATTGGCATTAAATTTTAATGAATATCAAACAACTACATTCCTTCCTGATATTGTGTGATGAATTACATTATGGTCGGGCAGCCAGTCGCCTGTTTATCACTCAGCCATCATTAAGTCAGCAAATTAAACAACTTGAGTCATCACTTAAAACAATATTATTTAAGCGAAAAGGTAGAGGAATTAAATTAACAAAAGCAGGCATTATTTTGCAACGACACGCTAACAAAATAATGCTGGATTTAAAAAATGCCGAAAATGAACTTCTTCCCTATCAGGATCAACAGCGCGATACTATTTCAATCGGGGTGTCAGGCAGCTACCTGGTCCTGCCCGCTTTTCGCAACTTTATGGCGCACCATCCGGAAATATCTTTAAATGTTAAAGAGTTCTCAACTGAGCAAACCATTAAAAAGCTGACGGATAGCGCCGTTGATATTGGCATTGTTTATCGAACAGCGCTCCCTGCCCAGCTAAGCTCGACCATGCTGTTTGAAGATGAAATTATCGCTGCAATCCCACTTTCTCATCCTCTGGCGACACGTGAACGTCTGCATTTAAAAGATTTAAACGACCAGCCCATTATCGTGCTTAATGACTCTCTGCTATTAAGAGGGATCATCACCACTGAATTTAATAACCGCAAAGTCGTTCCTAACGTCATCTGCGAACTGGATAACCACTACTCATGCCTTGAGTATGCCGAAGCGCAGATTGGCATCGCATTTATTACCCGCTCGCTAACCCATTTATCGACACCCAAAAATGTTCGCCTGGTTTCACTGGGCATCCCCGCATTCTTTATTCCTGTCATGCTGGTGCACAGTAATGACCTTTCACTGGATAACGCAACCATCTGCCTGCTCAAGCAGATCAAAAATTTTTACACTGTAGATAACAAATCAGCGCCAGAAAAGAGCTGGCCCGAGCAGAAAATAGGCGTATAATGCCCGCCCGATTTGTGTTGTTTCTGAGAATTTCCTGATGGCGCTGTTAATCACCAAAAAATGTATCAATTGCGATATGTGCGAGCCGGAGTGCCCGAATGAGGCGATTTCAATGGGCGACAGCATTTATGAGATTAACAGCGACAAATGCACCGAGTGTGTAGGCCATTACGAAACGCCGACCTGTCAGAAAGTCTGCCCGATCCCCAATACGATTTTGCAGGATCCCGCCCATGTCGAAACCGAAGAACAGTTGTGGGATAAGTTTGTTCTGATGCATCACGCAGATAAACTATAAGCGGGTTAACGCACTTCCAACGCAACAATGCCTGATGGCGCTATGCTTATCAGGCCAACAATATATCGGCCTGTAGGTCAGGTAACGTGTTTACGCCGCCATCCGGCAAATCTAACTTTCCAGAATGACCGTAGCGCAGGCGTAATGGCGCTCATCGGCCAACGTGACATGCATGTGCGCCACACCGAGTTTTTCCGCCAGCGTTAACGCCTCGCCCCACAGCCGCAAACGTGGTTTTCCCAGCTCATCGTTAAACACTTCGAACTGATTAAACGCCAGACCGTTGCGGATGCCGGTGCCAAAAGCTTTCGCTGCCGCCTCTTTGACCGCAAAACGCTTGGCGAGAAAACGCACCGGCTGCTGATGCGTCTCCCAGATAGCCCACTCGTTGTCACTGAGCACACGCCTTGCCAGACGTTCGCCGGAACGGGAGATCACTGCCTCAATGCGGGCAATCTCTACAATATCCGTTCCCAGGCCGAGAATCGCCATTAGCCGCGCGCTTCCAGCATCAAACGTTTCATTTCAGCCACCGCCTCTTTCAGCCCCGTCATCACCGCCCGACCAATAATGGCATGACCGATATTGAGCTCGTGCATTTCCGGCAGTGCGGCAATAGCTTTGACGTTATGGTAGGTCAGGCCATGACCCGCATTTACTTTTAGCCCCAGACGGGCCGCCAGGGTCGCGGCGCTGGCAATACGTGCCAGCTCTTTTGCCTGTTCCGCATCGGTTTCTGCATTGGCGTAGGAGCCGGTATGGATTTCGATAAACGGCGCGCCGACTTCCGCCGCCGCGTTGATTTGCGCTTCATCGGCATCGATAAAGAGCGAAACCTGGATGCCAGCCGCCGCCAGGCGCGCACAGGCATCACGCATTTTATCGCGCTGTCCGGCCACATCCAGGCCGCCTTCGGTGGTGACTTCCTGGCGTTTTTCCGGCACCAGACAACAGAAATGCGGCCTGGTTTCTACGGCGATCGCCAGCATCTCTTCGGTCACCGCCATCTCCAGATTCATACGCGTATGCAGCGTCTGACGCAGAATGCGCACATCGCGATCGGTAATGTGGCGACGATCTTCGCGCAGGTGTACGGTAATGCCGTCCGCGCCTGCCTGTTCAGCAATAAACGCCGCCTGTACCGGATCCGGATAGTCGGTGCCGCGCGCATTACGTAACGTGGCAATGTGGTCAATATTGACGCCTAACAGTAATTCAGCCATGACAATCCTCGTTAATCTTTCTTCGTTTTTACTGTGCGTTTGGGCATAAATTGCCGGAATAGCTCCCGGCTTTTTAACGGTTTTCCCCCAAGATACGGCTTTAATGCCATACGGGTAAAGCGTTTAGCGGCACGCAGGGTATCTACATCCGGAAATTCCCGCGCCTCCAGCGCTTTCAGGTGCCGTCCGGTAAAGGTGTTGTTATCAATGACGACGCTGGCGAAAAAGCCTTTTTCTTCGCGGTAACGGTAGGTCATGGTGTCATCCACCCGTTCGCCGCTGCCTGCACAGTGGGTGAAATTGACGCCATACCCCAGATGTCCCAGCAACGCCAGTTCGAAACGTCGCAACGCTGGTTCAGGCGAGCCGGTGGTTCCCGCCAGCGCCTGAATACAGTTCAGATAATCAAAAAAGAGTTCGGAGAAGCGCGTTTCATATTCCAGTACGCGAGAGAGGAGTTCGTTGATATACAGGCCGCTATAGAGCGTAATACCGCTTAACGGCAGCGCCAGAGAAACTGCCTCGGCGCTGCGCAGGGTTTTCACCTCGCCGCGTCCGCTGTAGCGTAACAATAACGGTGTAAAAGGCTGTAACGCGCCTTTCAAATTGGAACGTTTAGATCGCGCGCCTTTGGCGACAAGGCGCACGCGCCCCGATTCTTCCGTGAAGACGTCCAGCATCAGGCTGGTTTCGCTCCAGGGGCGACTGTGCAGGACAAATGCGCGCTGCCACCCTTCCACGCTGTGTTAACTCACAGATCGTCTACGTAACCGAGACTGCGCAGAGCGCGTTCGTCATCGGCCCAGCCGGATTTCACTTTCACCCACAGTTCCAGGTGTACCGGCGCTTCAAACATCTCCTGCATGTCTTTACGCGCTTCAATACCAATGGTTTTGATTTTGGCGCCTTTGTTGCCAATCACCATCTTCTTCTGCCCTTCGCGCTCGACGAGGATCAGCCCGTTGATATCATAGCCGCCGCGTTCGTTGGTAACAAAACGTTCAATCTCAACGGTAACGGAATACGGCAGCTCGGCGCCGAGAAAACGCATCAGCTTTTCACGGATGATTTCAGACGCCATAAAGCGCTGAGAGCGATCGGTGATGTAATCTTCCGGGAAGTGGTGAATAGCTTCCGGTAAATGTTTACGCACGATACCGGCAATGGTATCGACGTTCATACCCGTTTCAGCAGAGATCGGTACGATATCAAGAAAGTTCATCTGGCTTGCCAGGAACTGGAGGTGCGGCAGCAAATCGGCTTTTTCCTGCACGTTATCCACCTTGTTAACGGCGAGAATAACCGGCGCTTTGCCATCGCGCAGTTTGTTCAGGACCATTTCGTCGTCCGGCGTCCAACGGGTGCCTTCCACAACGAAAATCACCAGCTCAACGTCGCCAATCGAACTGCTCGCCGCCTTATTCATCAAACGGTTAATGGCGCGCTTTTCTTCCATATGCAGTCCCGGGGTATCGACATAAATTGCCTGATACGGGCCTTCGGTATGAATACCGACAATGCGGTGGCGCGTGGTCTGCGCTTTACGGGAAGTGATCGAAATCTTCTGCCCGAGCAGTTTGTTCAGCAAGGTGGATTTGCCAACGTTCGGACGTCCGACGATGGCAATAAATCCGCAGTAAGTTTTGTCGGTGCTCATTCCAACTCCAGTTTTTTCAGCGCCTGTTCGGCGGCAGCCTGCTCCGCCTTACGACGGCTGGAACCCGTGCCAACCACCGGTTCGCTCAGGCCGCTGACCTGGCAGTGGATAGTAAATTCCTGATCGTGCGCCTCGCCGCGTACCTGCACAACCAGGTAAGATGGCAGCGGCAGATGGCGACCCTGCAAATACTCCTGCAAGCGCGTTTTAGGATCTTTTTGTTTATCGCCCGGACTTATCTCATCCAGACGGGTTTTATACCAGTTAAGGATCAACTGCTCGACGGTCTGGATATTGCTATCGAGAAATACTCCGCCGATTAACGCTTCCACGGTGTCCGCCAAAATGGACTCTCGACGGAATCCGCCGCTTTTTAATTCGCCCGGCCCTAAACGCAGGCACTCGCCTAAATCAAACTCACGGGCTAATTCCGCCAGCGTATTACCACGTACCAACGTGGCGCGCATACGGCTCATATCTCCCTCATCCACCCGTGGGAAACGGTGATAAAGCGCGTTAGCGATAACGAAGCTCAGGATTGAATCGCCTAAAAACTCCAGGCGTTCGTTATGTTTACTGCTGGCGCTGCGGTGAGTTAATGCCTGCTGCAACAGCTCCTGATGATTAAAAGTGTAGCCCAGCTTCCGTTGAAGCCGATTAATTACGATGGGGTTCATGCGATACCAATAAATGAATGCGTCAACAATCCAGCACACGAAACAGACCTGATACACGTCATCTGTCCTGCCGCATCGCTGCAGCGGAAAGAAGGTTGTCTATAACCAACGCTGTTTCGTGTGCCGTGGCGACCAAACGGCGCCAACCTAAAACTTCGGGGGAATATTCTATACACAACGACAGGGGATGTCGTTAGTCTGAGGGAATTTATCCAGGAAATAATTCACGCTGCCGCTAAAAAGACGGCAGCGTGAACGATCATTTCGTCACAGTTAGTGAATACCGCCGATACGACTCAGGCGTACGCCTGTCGGCCACTCCCCTTCCTGCTTGTCAAAGCTCATCCAGATAGCGACCGCTTTACCGACCAGATTCGCTTCCGGAACAAATCCCCAGTAACGGCTATCCGCGCTGTTATCGCGGTTGTCGCCCATCATGAAATATTGCCCCGGCGGTACAACCCAGGTCGCCAGCGGTTGTCCTGGCTGTTGGTAATACATGCCCAACTGATCCTGAGCTATCGGCACCATCAGGATGCGGTGCGTCACATCGCCTAACGTCTCTTTACGTTCGGTCAGGCGAATGCCGTTTTCTTTTGTCTCGTTTAGCGGAACCTCAAAGAAACCGCTGGTCGCTTCTCCGCCGTTACGGCGGGCAAAGGTCTGTACAAAATCGCTCGGCTCAACGTTAGAGTAGGTAACCGGCAGCGCATTTTCGCACGCCTGACCGGAGCTACAGCCAGGCTGAATCGTCACCTCTTTCGCAACCGGATCATAAGTGATTTTATCGCCCGGCAAACCGACGGCGCGTTTGATGTAATCTAACTTAGGATCTTCCGGATATTTAAATACCACAATATCCCCGCGCTTTGGATGACCGGTTTCAATCAGGGTTTTCTGGTAGATCGGATCTTTAATGCCGTAGGCAAATTTTTCCACCAGAATAAAATCGCCGATAAGCAGTGTCGGCATCATTGAGCCTGACGGGATCTGAAAGGGTTCATAAAGAAATGAACGAACGATCAGAACGATCGCCAGAACCGGGAAAACCGACGCCCCGGTCTCCAGCCAGCCCGGCTTAGGCGCCACTTTATTGAGCGTAGCGTTATCCAGCGCATCTCCCGACGCCGTTTGCGCGGCAGCCTGGCGCGCCCGACGTTTTGGCGCGAAAACAAACTTATCAACGCACCATAAAATGCCCGTCACCAGTGTGGCTATCACCAGAATCAGGGCAAACATGTTCGCCATGCCAACTCCTTAGGGATTATTTATTGTCTTTACCGACATGCAGAATGGCGAGGAACGCCTCCTGAGGCAGCTCGACGTTACCGATCTGCTTCATGCGTTTCTTACCTTCTTTCTGTTTCTGCAGCAGTTTTTTCTTACGACTGATATCGCCGCCGTAGCACTTCGCCAGCACGTTTTTACGTAACTGTTTTACCGTCGAACGGGCAATAATATGCGTACCAATCGCCGCCTGAATCGCAATATCAAACTGCTGGCGAGGGATCAAATCTTTCATTTTCTCCACCAGCTCGCGACCACGGCTTTGCGAGTTATCACGGTGCGTGATCAGCGCCAGCGCATCGACACGCTCGTTGTTGATTAACACATCAACACGCACCATATCGGAAGCCTGGAAGCGCTTGAAGTTATAATCCAGAGACGCATAGCCGCGCGACGTTGATTTCAGACGGTCAAAGAAGTCGAGCACCACTTCCGCCATCGGGATTTCATAGGTCAACGCGACCTGGTTACCGTGATACACCATGTTAGTTTGTACGCCGCGTTTCTCAATACACAGCGTAATAACGTTACCTAAATAGGCTTGTGGTAACAGCATATGACATTCGGCGATAGGCTCGCGCAGTTCATAAATGTTATTCAACGGCGGCAGCTTGGAGGGGCTATCAACATAGATAGTCTCTTTCGCCGTTGTTTCTACTTCATACACCACGGTCGGCGCAGTGGTGATCAGATCCAGATCGTATTCGCGTTCCAGACGCTCCTGAATGATCTCCATGTGCAACAGGCCGAGGAAGCCGCAGCGGAAACCAAAGCCCAGCGCCGAGGAGCTTTCCGGTTCATAAAACAGTGAGGCATCGTTCAGGCTCAGCTTGCCGAGCGCGTCGCGGAAACTTTCATAATCGTCGGAGCTGACCGGGAACAGACCTGCATAGACCTGCGGTTTCACCTTCTTAAAGCCCGGCAACGCTTTTTCCGCTGGGTTACGCGCTGAGGTTAAGGTATCGCCAACCGGCGCGCCGAGGATATCTTTAATAGCGCAGACCAGCCAGCCTACTTCGCCGCACTTCAGCTCGGTACGATCAACCTGTTTCGGCGTGAAGATCCCCAGGCGGTCAGCGTTGTAGGTCTGCCCGGTGCTCATCACTTTAATTTTGTCGCCTTTACGCATGGTGCCGTTTTTAATACGCACCAGCGATACCACGCCCAGGTAGTTATCGAACCAGGAGTCAATAATCAGCGCCTGCAGCGGGCCGTCCGGATCGCCTTGCGGCGGCGGGATATCGCGCACCAGGCGTTCCAGAACATCCGTCACGCCGACACCCGTTTTGGCGGAGCAGCGTACCGCGTCCGTCGCATCGATACCGACAATGTCTTCGATTTCTTCCGCCACACGCTCCGGATCGGCGGCCGGCAGGTCAATCTTGTTAAGCACCGGCACCACTTCAAGATCCATTTCCATCGCGGTGTAGCAGTTCGCCAACGTTTGCGCTTCTACGCCCTGGCCGGCATCCACCACCAGCAGCGCGCCCTCGCAGGCGGCTAACGAACGGGAAACTTCATAGGAAAAGTCAACGTGTCCCGGCGTGTCGATAAAGTTCAGTTGATAAGTTTCACCATCAGACGCTTTAAAATCCAGCGTCACACTCTGGGCTTTAATAGTAATACCGCGCTCACGCTCAAGATCCATCGAATCAAGTACCTGAGCTTCCATTTCACGGTCAGACAGGCCACCGCAGATTTGGATAATACGGTCAGACAGCGTCGATTTACCGTGGTCAATGTGAGCAATGATCGAAAAGTTACGTATGTTCTTCATAGAGATAAATTATTATGCCTTACGCCTGGTTGGCCAGACTTTAGAGGTCGCTGTTCTGAGCTTAACGTCTGTTTTAACTGAAACGCCGCATTCTACACTACAACGCTAAGGCGAGGAAATGTTCATAGTGTAAGGAGAGCGGGAACTGGAAAACGCCTCGCTTTTTTCCTGTAAAACACCGCAACGCAGGAAAAGCGCATGCTTATCGGGACAACAACCCAACGCGGCAGGAGTACCGTTGGGCAAAACGTTTACTGGCGCGTTTCGATTGAGGTAGTTTCGACGCGAACAAGGTCAGGCGGGAGGGCAACGTTTAAAATCACCGGCTGCCAGGCGTCGCGCTCCGCCAGTTTTCGGGAATAGCCGCGAGCAACCAGAAAACCGCCCACGCCGCCCAGCACGGCCCCGCTTAATGCGGCAAGGTCAGATCCAAACAGCATCTGAAAAAGCGCCGCACAAAGAAATAGCCCTGCTAAAGGCGACATATAGACCAGCAACGCCGAACCTAAAAGGCTTTTTTCGGCGATGCCCAACTCGACTTTCTGCCCCGGCGCCAGCGGCTCCGCGCTTGGCACAACAATGGTATGCGTGGTTTGCGGCCCTAATTTATTCAGCACGCGACTGCCGCATCCCGCACGGGAGGCGCAGCTGCTGCATGACGCTTTAACGTCGCAGCTCACCACCGCCTGACCATTCTGCCATGAGACAACGGTTGCCCACTCTTTAATCATTGTACTGCCCTGAATTTGATACTGTCGGCAATGCGCTTCGCCGTTTGCGGCGGAAGCTCGCCGACAATGGTGATTTCCGCGTTGTCGCGAACGCTGCTATAAACCGTTCGGCGCCCGGTGCGCAGCATCTGATCGCTGCTGTTTTGCGTCGCCCGGTTCACATTGACGGAAAAGCTAAACAGACCGTCAGAATAAAGCCGCGATTCGATAGGCAGGTTATCCATCGTCGGCAACGGACGACGGCTGCTGGAAACTTCGCTAAAGCCTTGCGGCACCCAGGATGGACTCCAGTTAAATTTCGTTTTTTCGCCACCGGGAACAGAAAGCAGCGGCGGCAGATTCGCCTTCGCCAGCGCCTGCATGTTGCTGCCGATATCCTGACTCACCGTGAACGCAATAACGCGGAACTGCTCCAGCGTCTCGCCATCGCGATCCAGCAGATCAACGCGCATCGGCAGTTTGGTGTCCATGTCCATCCAGACGATATAGCTGTAACGCGTACCATCGCGCGCCACAACGCGGATAACTTCGCACAATCTGTCTGCGATACGGGTGCGTCCGACGGAAATAAAGTCGTAGTAAGGCGCCAGACGCTTGAAATCGGTGTAAATCAGGGAAGGCAGAGAATCGACAATATAATCACCGTTCAGGGTGAACGGCTCAAGGCCCGGTTCAAAATAACTGATTTCATTACCACGCTGTACGACCTCCCGGCGGGGACCGTCCAACTGTAGCAATTGCGCAAGCGGGCGACTATCCAGGCGTGCGTGTCGATAACGTAGAGATTCAACGCCTTGTTTCGTGATGCTGACGAATGACAGCTCGTAATTCAGTGACTGACTGGCGATGTTCATCTGCTGCAATAACGCCCCGGACGCAGGGTCGGCCGAGGCGTTTGCTGAGAAGAACAGGCTAGCCGCCACAAGGGACATGGCAAACCAAAGTTGCTTCATTACTGCGATTGCGTTCCTAAAGTTTGGATTCCTGGCACCTGTACCGCGGCTTGCTGGGTTTGCGCCTGCTCAAACTGAAGCTGTTCGGAGTGCAGTCGGCGCTGCAGTTCATAGTCCTGCAACATGGCATTAATGCGACGACGCTGCTCCTGTACCTGCTGTTGCTGACTGCCGACAGGCGCTGCTTCAGAAGGCACTCCCAGACTTACCGGGCTGGCTTTCCCCATCATAGGCAGGGTATTGAAAACCGGCGTTTCAGGTTGTTGGGATGTTTCAGATTGCCCATTATAGTGCTGGACACCGACGATAACTGCAAGTGAAACGCACGCCGCCACGCCCATTTGGGTAAGCTGCGCCGCCCACGGACGCACTTTTTTCCAGAACGGCATTTTCTGCCATTGCTGCGGAGCGGGTTGGGCCTCAGGGATTAATGGCGACACCTGACGTACTGGCTCGTTTTCAATAGCGGCCATCACGCGAGCGGATATATCGAAATGGAGAACGTCAGGCGTATCCCCCCGCATTGAATCGCGGATCAGGTGATAACTCTCCCAGGTTTTCTGCATTTCCGGGTCGTGCGTAAGCGCTTTGAGCAGCTCACTATCCAACGTTTCGCCATCCATCAAAGCGGAAAGTTTTTCTTTCTGCATGCCTAATACCTTTTCCAGTATCCCGCTATCGTCAACGCCTGATAAGCGGTTGAACTTTATTATCAATAGCTTCCCGCGCCCGGAAGATACGTGAACGCACCGTCCCCACCGGACAATCCATGATAGCCGCTATCTCTTCATAGCTCAGGCCATCCAGCTCCCGTAAGGTGATTGCCATACGTAAATCTTCCGGGAGGGACTCAATAGTTCGGAAAACTATCTGTCTCAGTTCTTCTGACAACATTAAGTTCTCAGGGTTCGAAATTTCTTTCAGCGCGCCGCCGCTTTCAAAGTTTTCTGCTTCAATCGCGTCTACATCACTGGAAGGCGGACGACGCCCCTGCGCAACCAGGTAGTTCTTCGCGGTATTGACCGCAATACGATACAACCAGGTATAAAAAGCGCTATCCCCCCGGAAAGAATCCAGCGCGCGATAGGCCTTAATAAATGATTCCTGTACGACATCGGGAACGTCGCCCGATGGCACATAGCGGGAAACCAGACTCGCCACTTTATGCTGGTAGCGCACTACCAGTAAGTTAAAGGCTTTCTGATCTCCCTTCTGGACCCGTTCAACCAGGACCTGGTCCGTTAACTGCTCGCTCATCCGAGGTAATGTCTCCCCAAACCAAATTTCCACGCGCTTTCGAAACGCCACTCCATAAGCCGCACTATGAGCAAGCAACAGGTTAGAGTGTCTATGTTTCGTAAAGTTCCGTTACGCATTTGTTTTTGTTTGTCATGTTGTAGACAGGTCTTATCTTCCATTATAAGTCTACAGATGCTGAACAACGCACTATCTGTACAGAAATGCCCATTTCGTCGTTTGCAGAGTAACCTAACAGCATCTTTATTTCACTACAAAATCCGACGCTAACACCCTGCCCTATAAAATATTTTTTGCCGTTTATCTCTCGCCGTATTTTTATTTTATGTTTAATAAGCACAACACCAGCGAAATCATAACGTGCTTTTTAGCGCCATATAGTGCTAATCTGCCGCAACCATGTTTAGTAAATTAAACAAGAACCATGATGACAACTCCTGAACTGTCCTGTGATGTGTTAATTATCGGCAGCGGCGCGGCCGGACTCTCGCTGGCGCTGCGTCTGGCTGAAAAGCATAAGGTTATCGTCCTGAGTAAAGGGCCGGTGAGCGAGGGCTCCACGTTTTATGCGCAGGGCGGTATTGCCGCCGTGTTTGATGAAACCGACAGTATTGCGTCGCATGTCGAAGATACGCTGATTGCCGGCGCCGGAATTTGCGATCGCCACGCGGTGGAGTTTGTCGCCAGCAACGCCCGTACCTGCGTGCAGTGGCTTATCGATCAGGGCGTCCTGTTTGATACGCATGTCCAGCCAAACGGCAAGGAGAGCTATCATCTCACGCGTGAAGGCGGCCATAGTCATCGCCGTATCCTTCATGCCGCCGACGCTACCGGAAAGGAAGTCGAAACCACGTTGGTCAGTCGGGCGCAAAATCATCCTAATATTCAGGTGCTGGAACGCAGCAACGCCGTTGATTTAATTATCTCCGATAAAATGGGTCTGCCGGGGCCTCGCCGGGTCGTCGGCGCCTGGATCTGGAATCGCAATAAAGAGTGGGTTGAAACCTGTCATGCGAAGTCGGTGGTGCTGGCGACCGGCGGCGCCTCAAAGGTGTATCAATATACCACTAACCCGGATATTTCCTCCGGCGACGGTATCGCGATGGCCTGGCGCGCAGGCTGTCGGGTCGCTAATCTGGAATTTAACCAGTTTCATCCCACCGCCCTTTATCACCCGCAGGCGCGTAATTTTCTCCTTACCGAAGCGCTGCGTGGCGAAGGCGCATACCTTAAACGTCCGGACGGTTCACGGTTTATGCCGGACGTTGACGAACGCGGGGAACTGGCGCCGCGCGATATTGTCGCCCGCGCTATTGACCATGAGATGAAACGACTCGGCGCAGACTGTATGTTTCTCGATATCAGCCACAAGCCTGACGATTTTGTCCGCCAGCACTTCCCGATGATCTATGCGAAACTGCTCGATTTGGGGCTGGATTTAACCAAAGAACCGATTCCCATTGTTCCTGCCGCGCACTATACCTGCGGCGGCGTGGTCGTCGATGATTATGGTCGTACCGATGTAGACGGCTTATATGCCATTGGCGAAGTCAGTTACACCGGCCTGCACGGCGCTAACCGTATGGCGTCCAACTCGTTGCTGGAATGCTTAGTGTACGGCTGGTCCGCAGCAATGGATATCGACAGGCGAATGCCTTCTGTCCACAGCGTTGACGTCCTTCCCGCCTGGGATGAAAGCCGCGTGGAGAACGCCGATGAGCGGGTGGTGATTCAGCATAACTGGCATGAACTGCGCCTGCTGATGTGGGACTATGTGGGCATTGTGCGCACGACGAAACGGCTGGAGCGCGCCCTACGGCGTATTACTATGTTGCAACAAGAGATTGACGAATATTACGCCAACTTTCGCGTCTCGAATAATTTACTGGAGCTGCGCAATCTGGTGCAAGTGGCCGAACTGATTGTGCGTTGCGCGATGATGCGTAAAGAGAGCCGGGGGCTGCACTTTACGCTGGATTATCCGCAACAACTGGCTGAATCAGGCCCATCGATCCTTTCGCCGTTAACGCCTCACATAAACAGATAAAATGCCTGGGTCAGCGCCGTATAACTTTCAGAATAATGCTGGTCTGACCCGCGAATTACTATTCTGTCGCTAAAGCACTCCCCGGCTTGCGGGGAGAATGCGAGCAAAACCCGGTGCGGCAAGCGCGCTTCGTTTTCCGCAACGTCAGTACGTAATCGCAAATGCCATCCCATGTTGAGCGCTTGCTGCGTAAAAGCGTTACCTATTTGTTCCGGCAAGACTACGCAAAAAAAGCCGTCTTCGGTAATACAATCCGCCGCAATAGCCAATAACGTCTGGTGATCCAGCGTAGCGGTGTAACGCGCCTGCTCCCGCTGCGGCGTGGCGCATTCCACACCGGGTTCGTAATAAGGCGGGTTGCTGATAATAAGATCAAAGCGTACCGTCTGGCGAGGCGCCCAACTCTGAATATCGTCAGTATGCACCGTTATTCGATGCGGCCAGGGAGAGTGAGCCACGTTTTCCTGCGCTTGCATGGCAGCCCCGGCATCCAGTTCCACGGCGTCAATAGGCACATTGTCATCCGTCCGCTGCGCCAGCATTAACGCCAGCAGACCGCTTCCAGTACCGATATCCAGAATTCGCTTTACATCCGCGACCGGCGCCCACGCCCCGAGTAAAATACCGTCAGTTCCCACTTTCATCGCACACCGATCGTGTGCGACAAAAAACTGTTTAAACGTAAATCCGTTACGACGAAGAACGGAGCCAGACTGAGACATGTAAAAACAACCTTGCAAAAAAACGGCGACAGCGCCGAGTGAAAACAATACCTGAGAAGGGATATCCATACAAACAGATGAAGATTGCGGCCGTAACGTCTATAATCAGCGCCCCACACAGAGGTAGAACATGACTGTAACGACTTTTTCCGAACTTGAACTCGACGAAAGCCTGCTGGATGCCCTCCAGGATAAAGGTTTCACTCGCCCGACCGCCATTCAGGCTGCCGCCATTCCGCCTGCGCTCGATGGCCGTGATGTACTCGGTTCTGCGCCGACAGGCACCGGTAAAACGGCGGCATATCTGCTGCCGGCGTTGCAGCACCTGCTCGACTTTCCGCGTAAAAAATCGGGGCCGCCGCGCATTCTGATCCTGACGCCAACCCGCGAACTGGCAATGCAGGTTGCCGATCACGCTCGTGAACTGGCTAAGCATACTCATCTGGATATCGCCACGATTACCGGCGGCGTGGCCTATATGAACCATGCTGAAGTGTTTAGCGAAAACCAGGATATCGTGGTCGCCACGACGGGCCGTCTGCTGCAATATATAAAAGAAGAGAACTTTGACTGCCGGGCGGTTGAAACACTGATTCTTGACGAAGCTGACCGGATGCTCGACATGGGCTTCGCTCAGGACATTGAACATATCGCTGGTGAGACCCGCTGGCGTAAACAGACGATGCTGTTCTCCGCCACGCTGGAAGGCGATGCGATTAAAGATTTTGCCGAGCGCCTGCTGGAAGACCCGGTTGAGGTTTCCGCCAATCCGTCAACCCGCGAGCGTAAGAAAATTCACCAGTGGTACTACCGTGCCGACAATTTCGAACATAAAGTTGCGCTGTTGAAGCATCTGCTAAAACAAGACGATGCAACCCGTTCTATCGTGTTTGTACGTAAACGTGAACGCGTCCATGAACTGGCTGAAACGCTGCGTCTGGCAGGGATCAACAATTGCTATCTTGAAGGCGAGATGGCGCAGATCAAACGTAACGAAGGTATTAAGCGTCTCACCGACGGTCGCGTTAACGTGCTGGTCGCGACCGACGTCGCGGCACGCGGGATTGATATTCCTGACGTCAGCCACGTCATTAACTTCGACATGCCGCGCAGTGGCGATACCTATCTGCATCGCATTGGTCGTACAGGCCGTGCGGGTCGCAAAGGCACTGCAATCTCGCTGGTAGAAGCCCACGACCATCTGTTGCTGCTGAAAATCGGTCGCTACATCGAAGAGCCGCTAAAAGCGCGCGTCATTGATGAGCTTCGCCCGACCACGCGTGCGCCCAGCGAAAAGCTGACCGGCAAACCGTCGAAAAAAGTGCTGGCGAAACGCGCCGAGAAGAAAAAAGAGAAAGAAAAAGAGAAGCCGCGCGTGAAGAAACGTCACCGCGATACAAAAAATATCGGTAAGCGCCGCAAGCCAAGCGGTACGAAAATGCAGGAGCAATCCAGCGAAGAGTGATGATAATGCCGGGTTCGTTAACCCGGCATTTTTTTATCTTCCACGGTAAAACACGCCTCCATACACTGCATAAATATCTGCATTGCCGGGCTGACCGCTTTCCCGGCATGATGGGCGCACAGCGCCATGATCGATAGCGACGGCGCGCCAAACGGCAGCTCTTTCAACTGACCGATACTAAGTTCTCGTTCAACGGCAAAACGTGGTAAAAAGCTGATGCCCAGGTTAGCAGCCACACACTGTTTAATGCTCTCAATACTCCACAATTCAATGGTGTTTTCCAGCGTAATCCGCCTCTGCCGTAGCGTACTTTCAAACAGCTGGCGGAAGACACATTGCGGTTCATTGATGATGAAGCTGCAGGGGATATGCTGATCTGGCTGCGTAAAATCAGCATCCTGTAGCAGTGGAGAGGCCACCAGCGCCAGCGACTGCTCCCCCAGTTGCTGCATCGTGAGCGCGTCATCATTACCTACGCGATAAAAAACGCCCAAATCGACCTCGTCATTCAGCAACGCATCACGTATCACATAGCAATTCAGCGACTGTAGCGACAATCTGACATTCGGCGCTCGCAGCTTAAAACGTTGTAAAACCTGCGGCATTTTGTACGCCAGTAAGGTTTCACCTGTCGCCACGCGCAGCTCTCCGCCGGGTTCCGCATCCTGTCTTGCGGCTTTACGAATCGACTCCATCACACGCGTCAGTTCATGGATATGCGGCATCAGCTTTTTCCCCTCATTGGTCAGGCACATTCGGCGCCCTATTTTCTCGAACAGTTGCAGGGAAAACTCACGTTCAAGCTGTTGAATATGAAAAGTTACCGTCGACTGAGTACAGCACAGCTTTTGCGAAGCCCGCAGAAACGAGCCCTCTTCCACTACCGTTTTCAGCGTAATAAACCGACGCAGATCCATAACCACCAACCTATCGAAAATCTCGAATTCAGAATTAAAAAACATTCATTTTTTTAAATATTTCATATCGGGTACTGTCTGCTAAAACAGAGGAGATGACAAGTGACACCGATGCTTTTAAGCGCTTTCTGGACTTATACATTAATCACCGCCCTTACCCCCGGCCCAAACAATATTCTCGCGCTTAGCGCAGCAACTGCACATGGTTTTCGGCAGAGTATTCGTGTACTGACAGGTATGAGTCTGGGATTTTTGGTCGTCATGCTGCTGTGCGCCGGGATCGCGTTTTCCCTTGCGGTTATCGATCCGGCAATCATTCATTTACTCAGTTGGGTGGGGGCTGCGTATATCCTGTGGCTGGCGTGGAAAATTGCCACCAGTCCAGCGGCGGATGAGAATGTCAGACCCAAACCGGTTGGCTTTTGGATAAGCTTTGGCCTGCAGTTTGTGAACGTCAAAATTATTCTGTACGGCATTACCGCTCTGTCTACATTTGTTTTACCGCAAACGCAGGCGCTGAACTGGGTCATCGGCGTCAGTATATTGCTGGCATTGATCGGCACGTTCGGTAATGTGTGTTGGGCGCTGGCGGGACATCTGTTTCAGCGGGCGTTTCGCCATTATGGTCGCCAGTTAAATATCATTCTGGCGTTACTGCTGGTGTACTGCGCGGTGCGGATTTTTTACTGACCCAAATAAAACAAAAGCGGAAAAGGCCCGGCCTCTTCCGCTTGTTATTACCGGATAAGCCTTACAGGCTTTCGGTAAAGGTACGAGCGATAACGTCGCGCTGCTGTTCCGGCGTCAGGGAGTTAAAACGCACCGCATAACCAGAAACACGAATAGTCAGCTGCGGGTATTTTTCCGGATGCTTAACCGCATCTTCCAGAGTTTCACGACGCAGAACGTTAACGTTCAGATGCTGACCGCCTTCAACGCGTACTTCCGGTTTAACTTCCATCGGAATTTCACGGTATTCAATCTCGCCCAGTTTGCTGACAGCCACAACTTCATCTTCAGCAAAGCCGGATTTTGCAACGATGCAGCGCGCTTCGCCTTTTTCGCTGTCCAGCAGCCAGAAGGAATTCAGCAGGTCGTCGTTAGCGGCTTTAGTAATCTGGATACCTGTAATCATGTGATGCCTCCCCAGGCAAAATTATTTGATTTCGGTCGGCCTAATCCCGGCCAATTGGTAAAACCATTGTTGCTTGAGTGTATATATACCCTTCGATCCCCCTTCATTCTTTGATTTAAATCAATAAAAACCACACCATAAAAAGGGTGATGAAGGGAATTTATTGTTTTACATCAACTTACACCATTCAGACCTATAAACTTTTTACATAAATTTTCAACTATCTTTTGTAGGTAACCGTTTTTGTAGCACGCAGGATTTTGCACTGCAGAAAGAAGCAGTTAAGCTAAGGGAACTGGAAATTCGCAGGAGAGCGAGATGGCGACTGAGTTAACCTGGCACGATGTGCTGGCTGATGAGAAACAGCAACCTTACTTTATCAATACGCTTCACACTGTTGCTGGCGAGCGTCAGTCGGGTATCACGGTCTACCCGCCGCAAAAAGATGTGTTTAACGCCTTTCGCTTCACGGAACTGGGCGACGTTAAGGTGGTGATCCTGGGACAAGATCCTTACCACGGCCCCGGCCAGGCACATGGTCTGGCGTTTTCCGTGCGTCCTGGGATCGCTCCCCCGCCGTCATTAGTGAATATGTACAAAGAGCTGGAAGCCTCCATTCCCGGCTTTGTTCGCCCCGCGCACGGTTATCTGGAAAGCTGGGCACGCCAGGGCGTACTGTTACTGAATACGGTGCTCACGGTACGGGCAGGCCAGGCGCACTCTCATGCCAGCCTGGGGTGGGAAACCTTTACGGATAAAGTGATAAGCCTGATTAACCAACACCGCGAAGGGGTCGTCTTCCTGCTGTGGGGCTCGCACGCCCAGAAGAAAGGCGCGATTATTGATCCACAGCGCCACCATATTCTGAAAGCTCCGCATCCCTCGCCACTCTCTGCGCACCGCGGATTTTTTGGCTGTAACCATTTTGCGCTAACGAACCAATGGCTGGAACAACACGGCGAGAAAACTATCGACTGGACGCCAGTATTACCGACTGAGAGTGAATAACGTTGGCGGCTCGCCGTTTTATCGCCCGGATAACGGCGCGAAAGCGCCTTGTCTGACCGGGCGGTAGAAAGTACATCATTGGCCCGGCGCGCGTTGCGTCACCGGGCTGCAGCCCTTACGCTTTATTCTGTCGCCACCACTCGGCGAGCAGTACGCCTGTCGCAACCGACACATTCAGGCTTTCCACGTTCCCGGTGCCGTTAATTTTCACGCACAGATCGCCGGGTTCGCGCGCCGCTTCCGGCAGGTAGTCATATTCACGGCCTAAGACCAGCACCATCTTTTCCGGCAGGGTCGTACTAAAGAGCGCCTGACCGCGATCGCTGGACGTCGTCACCACGGTGTACCCCGCCTGACGAAAATCATCCAGTACGTCAACAATGCTTTCACCAGTAATCGGCTGGACATGCTCCGCCCCGCCTTCCGCAGTACGAATCGCCGCGCCGGACTCCAGCAACGCCGCATCCTGTACCACCACGCCTTTCACGCCGAAGTGCGCGCAGCTACGCATCATGCCGCCCAGATTATGCGGGTTAGCGACATCTTCCAACGCCAGCACGCAGTCTTGATCCGCCGCCTGCTTTACCCATTGCTTAACGGTCGTACCGTTACGCTTTTTAATCAGGAAACACACGCCACCGTGGTGCTCAGTCCCGGAAGCTTTTGCCAGTTCGGCTTCATCCACCACATGGTAGGCTTTACGATTCGCCGCCATCCAGCGCAGCGCCTCTTTAAAACGCGGGGTCACGCTTTGGATAAACCATGCGCGCACGATGGCGTCAGGACGGCTCTGGAATAGCGCCTGGCAGGCGTTTTCGCCGTAGACGCGCGTCTCTTCCGCACGCTGGCGACGCAAAACTTCAGGGTCGATAAAACTTTTACCGCTAATACCACCATGATCGACTTTCTCAGGCGTTTCATCGCCTGGCGCGCGGGACACGGTGCGCCACGGCGAAGTTTCATGTTTACGGTCACGGCTCTGATTATTTCGCTCATCACGGGCGGGGCGACGTCCACCGTCAGTGCGAGACTTTGCTGGGCGGCCTCCCCCTTTCCCGGTACGCGGGTTATGGGTGCGTTTATCAGAGTCATCATCACTACGGACATACATCACTTTGACTTTGCCGCTTTTGTTTTTTAATTCATCGTTCATGCTTTTCTCCACCAGCGCTGCGCGAAGCGCGAAGATTACCCGATGTGCATCCGGTTAGCCATGATTTCGTTTAAAAGCTTGCGACTATTGTACTCATTGAATAAAACACATTGTTGTTTAGCACAGACTCCTCGATAATATGTAACATTATAGAAACATCCCGCGCATAGCGGGACGTCTTCCGACGTATTCAGAGGTTAGCTATGAACACCGTTTGTACCCATTGTCAGGCCATTAACCGCATCCCCGACGATCGGCTTCAGGACGCGGCAAAATGTGGACGCTGCGGTCATGAGTTGTTTGACGGAGAAGTCATTAATGCGACCGGCGAAACGCTGGACAAACTATTGAAGGACGATCTTCCAGTGGTGATCGACTTCTGGGCCCCCTGGTGCGGCCCTTGCCGTAACTTTGCGCCAATCTTCGAGGATGTCGCAGAAGAGCGCAGCGGTAAAGTCCGTTTCGTCAAAGTGAATACCGAGGCGGAACGGGAACTCAGCGCCCGTTTCGGTATCCGCAGCATCCCGACAATTATGATTTTTAAACATGGACAGGTGGTCGATATGCTTAATGGCGCAGTGCCTAAAGCGCCTTTCGACAGCTGGCTGAACGAAGCGCTGTAAACGCCACGGGGCGCATCTTGTGCCCCGTTTTCACCTCTGCCACAATAGCGTTTTTCTCCGCAAACGCTTTCTATGACCAATAACGCTGTCCTTCAGTTACGCGCCGAGCGGCTTGCGCGCGCTACTCGCCCTTTTCTTGCCAGAGGCAATCGGGTTCGCCGCTGTCAACGCTGCCTGCTGCCGCTAAAATCTTGCCTGTGTGATACGTTAACGCCTTCTCAGGCGAAAAGCCGTTTTTGTCTGGTCATGTTTGACACTGAACCGATGAAACCCAGCAATACCGGCCGGCTGATAGCCGATATTTTGCCGGATACCGCGGCGTTTCAGTGGTCGCGTACCGAGCCGCCGCAGGCGTTGCTGGAGCTGGTACGGCATCCGGATTATCAGCCGATAGTGGTCTTTCCTGCGTCCTACGCCGGCGAAGCGCGCGAGGTCATTTCCACCCCGCCCGCCGGGAAACCGCCGCTGTTTATTATGCTGGACGGCACCTGGCCCGAAGCACGTAAAATGTTTCGTAAAAGCCCTTATCTGGATCATCTGCCGGTCATTTCCGTCGATTTATCGCGTCTTTCAGCTTATCGTCTGCGTGAAATCCATGCCGAAGGGCAATATTGTACCGCCGAAGTCGCCATAGCGTTGTTAGATCTGGCGGGAGATACCGAGGCGGCAACCAGTTTAGGTGAACATTTCACCCGTTTCAAAACGCGCTATCTGGCAGGAAAAACGCAACATCCGGGAAACGTCACAGCATAAAATAGCGAAAGCGTTTAAAATTATCCGGTCACTTCTGTGTAAGGGAAACCGGTATGAGCCAGCAAGGACTGGAAGCGCTACTGCGACCAAAATCGATCGCGGTGATTGGCGCATCAATGAAGCCCCACCGCGCGGGTTACCTGATGATGCGTAACTTGTTGGCGGGCGGATTCAATGGCCCCGTCCTTCCCGTGACGCCCGCCTGGAAAGCCGTTTTAGGCGTCATGGCCTGGCCGGATATCGCCAGTCTTCCTTTCACCCCCGATCTGGCTATTTTATGCACTAACGCCAGCCGTAACCTGGCGTTACTGGACGCGCTTGGCGCGAAAGGGTGTAAAACGTGCATTATCCTTTCTGCTCCCACGTCGCAACATGAAGAACTTCTTGCCTGTGCCCGGCATTATAAAATGCGTCTGCTGGGTCCAAACAGTCTTGGGCTCCTCGCGCCGTGGCAAGGGCTGAATGCCAGCTTTTCTCCCGTCCCGATTAAACAGGGCAAGCTCGCTTTTATTTCCCAGTCTGCCGCCGTGTCCAATACTATTCTTGACTGGGCGCAACAGCGTGAAATGGGCTTTTCCTACTTTATCGCGCTGGGCGATAGCCTGGATATTGATGTCGATGAACTACTGGACTATCTGGCGCGCGATAGCAAGACCAGCGCAATTTTGCTCTATCTGGAACAGTTAAGCGACGCCCGCCGTTTTGTTTCCGCCGCCCGTAGCGCTTCACGTAACAAACCGATTCTGGTGATTAAAAGCGGCCGAAGCCCGGCAGCCCAGCGTTTACTTAATACCAGCGCGGGAATGGACCCTGCGTGGGATGCGGCCATCCAGCGCGCAGGCCTGCTGCGAGTCCAGGATACGCACGAGCTTTTTTCCGCCGTCGAAACACTAAGCCATATGCGTCCGCTACGCGGCGACAGACTGATGATCATCAGCAATGGCGCCGCGCCTGCCGCGCTGGCGTTAGATGAGTTGTGGTCGCGTAACGGTAAGCTGGCGACGTTGAGCGAAGAGACCTGCCTGCAACTACGGCAGGCGCTTCCCGCGCACATAGATATTGCCAATCCGCTGGATCTGTGTGATGACGCCAGCAGCGAACATTACGTCAAAACGCTGGATATCCTGCTCGCCAGTCAGGATTTTGACGCGCTTATGGTTATCCACTCTCCCAGCGCTGCCGCGCCGGGTACAGAAAGCGCCCATGCTCTGATCGAGACGATTAAGCGCCACCCCAGAGGCAAGTTTGTTACGCTACTGACAAACTGGTGCGGCGAGTTCTCATCTCAGGAAGCAAGACGGCTGTTCAGCGAAGCCGGATTACCAACCTACCGCACGCCGGAAGGCACGATTACCGCGTTTATGCATATGGTGGAATACCGGCGTAACCAGAAGCAACTGCGGGAAACGCCAGCGCTGCCGAGTAACCTGACGTCCAATACCGCTGAGGCGCATAATCTGTTACAGCGGGCGATTGCGGAAGGCGCCACCTCACTGGATACCCATGAAGTACAGCCGATTTTACACGCCTATGGGCTGCATACGCTCCCAACCTGGATTGCCAGCGACAGCGCTGAAGCGGTGCATATCGCCGAACAGATAGGCTATCCGGTAGCTCTCAAGCTGCGCTCGCCCGACATTCCGCATAAATCTGAAGTTCAGGGGGTCATGCTTTACCTGCGGACCGCAAGCGAGGTACAACAGGCCGCGAACGCCATTTTCGATCGTGTAAAGATGGCCTGGCCGCAGGCGCGGATTCACGGTTTGCTGGTACAAAGCATGGCTAACCGCGCCGGCGCGCAGGAGCTTCGAGTGGTGGTCGAGCACGATCCGGTGTTTGGTCCTTTGATTATGTTGGGTGAAGGCGGCGTAGAGTGGCGTCCGGAAGAGCAGGCTGTCGTCGCGCTGCCGCCGCTCAACATGAACCTGGCGCGCTATCTGGTGATTCAGGGCATTAAACAGCGGAAAATTCGCGCCCGTAGCGCGCTGCGTCCGCTGGATATTGTCGGTTTAAGCCAATTGCTGGTCCAGGTTTCAAACCTGATTGTCGACTGCCCGGAAATTCAGCGTCTGGATATCCATCCGCTGCTGGCTTCCGCCAGTGAGTTTACCGCGCTGGATGTGACGCTGGATATTGCCCCGTTTGATGGCGATAACGAAAGTCGACTTGCGGTACGCCCCTATCCCCACCAGCTTGAAGAGTGGGTGGAGATGAAAAATGGCGATCGCTGCCTGTTCCGTCCTATCCTGCCGGAAGATGAGCCCCAACTGCGACAATTCATCGCACAGGTCACCAAAGAGGATCTTTACTACCGTTATTTCAGCGAGATCAACGAATTCACCCATGAAGATTTAGCCAACATGACGCAGATCGACTACGATCGAGAAATGGCCTTTGTGGCCGTGAGGCGGATGGACAACGCTGAAGAGATCCTCGGCGTAACGCGCGCGATCTCCGATCCTGACAACGTAGATGCCGAATTTGCCGTATTGGTGCGTTCAGATCTCAAAGGGTTGGGTTTAGGACGCCGTTTAATGGAGAAATTGATTGCCTATACTCGCGATCACGGATTGAAGCGGCTGAACGGTATTACGATGCCGAACAATCGCGGCATGGTCGCGCTGGCCAGAAAACTGGGATTTCAGGTCGATATTCAGCTCGAAGAGGGCATCGTGGGATTGACGCTGAATCTGGCCAAATGTGATGAATCGTGAGTAATGTACTGGAAATGTTGACCACTTTAACGGGTACTGATGTTATTATTGCTCGCTTATGTCGTCTGCATAGCACAGAGGACCCTTCAATGAACAGAGAAGAAATGCACTGTGATGTTGTCAAAATTTAAGCGTAATAAACATCAACAACACCTTG
The DNA here is from genome assembly GCF_051812965.1 of Salmonella sp. NW1250. Classification (NCBI taxonomy): domain Bacteria; kingdom Pseudomonadati; phylum Pseudomonadota; class Gammaproteobacteria; order Enterobacterales; family Enterobacteriaceae; genus Salmonella; species Salmonella sp. NW1250. The sequence continues at coordinate 205,986 of NZ_JAMNDD010000010.1, forward strand.
CCCAACTCCCTAAGATTTCTCAGTCAGTTGATGATGTAGATTTCTTTTATACTCCTGCTACTTTTCGGGAGACACTGCTGGAGAAAATCGCCAGCGCGACGCAGCGTATTTGTATCGTTGCCCTGTATCTGGAACAGGACGATGGGGGTAAAGGTATACTCGACGCGCTCTATGCGGCTAAACGGCAGCGTCCTGAACTGGACGTGAGGGTGCTGGTCGACTGGCATCGCGCGCAACGCGGGCGCATTGGCGCAGCGGCCTCGAATACCAATGCAGACTGGTATTGCCGACTGGCGCAGGAAAACCCCGGCATTGATGTCCCGGTTTACGGCGTACCGATTAATACGCGAGAAGCGCTTGGCGTACTGCATTTTAAAGGCTTTATCATTGATGATAGCGTCCTGTACAGCGGCGCCAGCCTGAACGATGTCTATCTCCATCAGCATGACAAATATCGCTACGATCGCTACCAGCTGATTCGCAATCGGCAAATGGCAGACATCATGTTTGACTGGGTGACGCAAAATCTGATGAATGGCCGTGGTGTGAATCGTCTGGATAATACCCAGCGTCCGAAAAGCCCGGAGATTAAAAACGATATCCGCTTATACCGTCAGGAGCTACGTGATGCGTCATATCATTTTCAGGGTGACGCTAATGACGAGCAGCTCTCCGTTACGCCGCTGGTCGGGCTTGGCAAATCCAGTCTGCTGAACAAAACCATTTTCCATCTCATGCCCTGTGCGGAGCATAAGCTCACCATTTGTACCCCTTACTTCAATCTACCAGCGGTACTGGTGCGGAATATTATTCAGCTACTGCGCGATGGAAAGAAAGTCGAAATCATAGTTGGCGATAAAACCGCGAATGATTTTTACATTCCGGAAGATGAGCCGTTCAAGATCATTGGCGCGCTGCCCTATCTCTATGAGATTAACCTGCGCCGCTTCCTGAGCCGTTTACAGTATTACGTCAATACCGATCAGCTTGTGGTGCGTCTGTGGAAAGATGACGACAATACCTATCATTTGAAAGGGATGTGGGTAGATGATAAATGGATGCTACTCACCGGCAACAATCTGAATCCTCGCGCCTGGCGTCTGGATCTGGAAAACGCCATTCTGATCCACGATCCTAAGCAGGAGCTTGCCCCTCAGCGGGAAAAAGAGCTGGAACTTATCCGAACGCACACAGCCATCGTAAAACATTATCGTGACCTGCAGAGCATTGCCGACTATCCGATAAAAGTGCGTAAATTGATTCGCCGCCTGCGCCGGATCCGCATCGACAGATTAATTAGCCGTATCCTGTAATCGAAGCCCCGTCCTGTACGGGGTTTTCTCTTAGGAGTGAACTGGTGCGCGTGTTGATTCCTTTTACGGTGTTGTTTCTCTCCGGGTGCAGCCATCTGGCTAACGACCACTGGAGCGGTCAGGATAAAGCCCAACATTTTATGGCATCAGCGATGCTATCGGCAGCCGGTAATGAGTATGCGCGTCACCAGGGAGTAAGCCCTGACCGCAGCGCAGCGATAGGGCTGATGTTTTCTTTGAGTCTCGGAGCCTCAAAAGAACTCTGGGACAGCCGCCCGGAAGGCAGCGGCTGGAGCTGGAAAGATTTTGTCTGGGATGTCGCTGGCGCGACAACCGGTTACGCTATCTGGCAAATGGCGCGATACTAAAGGCGTAAGCCCTTTCCTTTACGGTGCAACATCAGCGAAACCAGGAAAGCCAGAACGGCCATCGCGGTAACATACCAGAAGAACGAACTCTCCATACCGACAGATTTTAGCGACAGCGCGACATATTCCGCAGAGCCGCCAAATAACGCATTTGCTACCGCATAGGATAAACCGACGCCCAGGGCGCGAACCTGCGCCGGAAACATCTCCGCTTTCAGGATCCCGCTAATCGAGGTATAGAAACTCACAATCAATAGCGCGCACATCACTAAAGCAAATGCGGCATAAGGCGACGTCACATCCTGCAATGCGGAGAGAATTGGAACGGTGAAAAGCGTCGCGAGCGCGCCAAAGCATAGCATAGAAGTGCGCCTGCCAATCTTATCGGATAACGCGCCGAATAACGGCTGCACCGACATGAAAACACACAGCGCAGCCGTCATAATGCCGCTGGCGACATTGGCATGCATACCTGCTGTATTTACCAGATATTTCTGCATATAGGTGGTGAAGGTATAAAAGCACAGCGAGCCTGCCGCGGTGAAACCAAGCACCATCAAAAAGGCTTTGCGATTACGCCACAAACCTTTCAACGAACCCGCTTCTTTTAACGCGCGAGTCTCATGCTTCGAGGTTTCATCCAGCTGGCGACGTAGCCATAACGCCACAACCGCCAGCACGGCGCCCAGCGCAAAGGGAATACGCCATCCCCAGGCACGAAGCTCAGCATCCTCCAGAACCTGCTGCAAAATCACAACGACCAGCAATGCCAGTAGTTGGCCACCGATAAGCGTAACGTACTGAAACGAGGCGAAAAATCCCTTACGACCTTCAAGCGCAACTTCACTCATATATGTCGCGCTGGTCCCATACTCTCCCCCTACCGAGAGCCCCTGAAATAACCTTGCAATAAGTAGCAGCGCCGGTGCCCAGATGCCGATGGTATCGTAACCAGGTAAGCAGGCAATCACCAGCGACCCCATGCACATCATGCACACCGAAATCAACATTGAGGCTTTGCGCCCGCGTCGATCGGCAATGCGTCCAAACAGCCAACCACCGATAGGCCGCATTAAAAAACCGGCGGCAAAGACGCCTGCCGTTTGCAAAAGCTGAGTAGTGGTATTACCAGAAGGAAAGAAGATATGTGCAAAATAGAGCGAGCAGAAAGAGTAGACGTAGAAATCAAACCATTCCACTAAGTTTCCGGAAGAGGCCCCCACGATAGCCCATATGCGTCGCCGCATCTCCGGAGCCTCAGCGTTGTTTTTATCTATACGCTGAATAATTTCTGCCATACTGTTCTCCTTGTTGCCAGGCTTAATCGGCCTTTTATTTTGGAGATTCAGATTACGCGAGACAAAAAAGTAAATAAAGTGTTAATTATTTGTTTGCTAATTTTTATCCCCACCGTGCCTGATGCTGGCGTTTCCGTTTCAGATAGTCTTCGTCCTGACGAATTTTATCCCACCAACCTTTGAAAACCGTTGCCGCCGCGGCCTTAATAGGATCATTACCCCGTGTATTCAGGCTGCCGTCTTCTGCATACTTTTTACCGCCTTTATAGTTAGCGTATCGCCTGGCGCGGGTGTATCCCATCTGAATAAATTTACGCGCCATATCCATACCAACGAAATCATCCTGCTGCCGGTAAGCTTCGAACAACTGGTAGATCTGTTCTGCGGATTTCATCGCCGATGCTTCATCTTTATAGCGCCAGAAAGGAAGAATTTCGCTTTTGTAGGGTTCAACCAGTAGCACCCCCTGCTCGCCTCGTCCAACCTGATACAATTCAGGCTGCTGGCGGAAGTCGATGCTGGAAAAGTCCTGCTGGTAGTTAAAAGGTTTGATAGCCAATGAAAATCCTCACTGCTTATATAAGCACGTGTAAAGGATAGTTCATCGTTAACGATTGGGTGGGTTGTGCTCTTATCGGTTCTACAAGAGCACCAGATTCGTAGGCGGGATAATTCCTGTAGGCCGAATAAGGCGGAGCCGCCATCCGGCAGAAACAGACAAAAACAAAAGGCCCAGTCTTTCGACTGAGCCGTTTGCTTAATTTGATGCCTGGCAGTTCCCTACTCTCGCATGGGGAGACCCCACACTACCATCGGCGCTACGGCGTTTCACTTCTG